>WGBJ01000225.1 GCA_015494385.1 Marinosulfonomonas sp. | reverse complement strand
GGGTTTTGACCGTGCCTTCGCGGGTGTTGCGCAATTCGGCGATTTCGGAAATCGACATGCCTTTCAGGATGTACCACGCCACTTCGGTTTCGGCCGGTGTCAGGCCCAGTTTGGCGAAATATTCGCGAACCACATCGGTGAATTGCCCCGCTGTCAGCCGCTGTGCCCTTTTGGCCCGCCGCATTTCACGGCGCGCGGTGATCGCCAGTGCGACCCCCATCAAACTGCCCAGTAGCAACCCCACTGTCGCGCCGATTTCAACGATTTCGCGTTGCTCCCAACGCAAGGGGATAATGGGCAGGCCCAGAACCGAGGCCAGAATTTCCCACAGGAAATAGGCGCCGCAAAGCATTTGCAGCGCCACCAGAAACCAGACGATCAGGGGGTGTCTCAGCATCGCCTGAACCTTTGTTGACGTATGAGGGCGATATTATGCGCGCGTGCCTGCGTCATGCTATAACCCTCCTGGTCCGCTACCGCCGCCACCGCCAGGGCCAGCGCCCGGTCCACTGCTACCGCCGGGCCCGCCCATATCTCCGGGGTCGGGAGTGCCTAAGCCTGTTGGGTTTGATGGAGTATTTGCATCGGAGTTTTCATTGAAAACCTGATCATTCAGAATTGCCCCCGAGCGCCGGTTCAACACCACTTCGCGCAGGGTCCGGCCTTTTTTGGCAACGATCAGGATACGGCCAAGCCATGTTCGGCGCACTTCCGAAACCTTGTAACCCTCGTTTTGCAACATTTGCACAACCGGTGCGGTGACATCGGTTTGGGCAAGGGCCGGAGCGGTCCAGCCCAATAGCAGCATGAATGTCCAGACCATCGCGTGTTTCATAACAAGAATCCTGAGGTTAAGTAGTGCGTTGTGCCGCGTCTATTCCCCCTGCGCAATGCGATAAGATCACGCAGGGGGACGCGGGTGTCAACTGGGGATGGGACAATCAGTTGACACCCTTTCCCTGGGCAAAGGGATTAGGGACGGCCTGGGCCGCCTGCGCCACCACCCGGGCCGCCAGCACCGCCGCCGGCGCCTTCACCGGCTGCGGCACCCATTTCACCGGCCTGTTCGCGGGTGCGTTCACGGGTGCGGGTACGTGTTTGTTCCATAGTGGACTGGCGTTCTTCGCGGATGGCTGCAACCTGTTCCTGAACATCGGCGATTTGCTCGTCTGTCAGTGTGGACATGTCGATTTCTGTCACGGCAACTTCTTCGCCTGTGGCAGGGTTGGTTACGACAGGCACGTCTTGTGCCAATGCGGGGAAAGCCGAGAAGGCCAGAGCAGCGAATGTGAGTGATAGCTTGTTCATGGTAAACCTCGTTAATGTTTGGTGCGGCAGGATCGCCACTGCCGTCAATGAAAGGGTTTTCGCAGCCATCCTCTATTGCGCTGGGGTCTTGTTTTGGCCCGCATAAGCAAAGGTCTTATGCCGTTTAGACCTGTGTCTTATGAATAAACGCAAAAAAGCCCCGCAATTTGACTTGCGGGGCTTTTTCATCGGGCAAGGCCCGTAAATTTTATTTTAAACCGGCGCCTATCCGTCAGTACGGGCGGCGCGTTTGCGTTCGTGCGGGTCCAGATGACGCTTGCGCATGCGAATCGCGTTCGGTGTAACCTCGACCAGCTCGTCGTTGTCGATATAGGCAATCGCCTCTTCCAGCGACAGGGTGATCGGGGTGGTCAGGCGCACGGCCTCGTCCGTACCCGAGGCCCGCACGTTGGACAGTTTCTTGCCTTTCAGCGGGTTCACTTCCAGATCGTTTTCACGGCTGTGCTGGCCGATGATCATGCCGGTGTAAACCTGTTCCTGCGCACCGATAAACATGCGGCCACGATCCTCGAGGTTGAACAGCGCGTAAGCCACCGAAACCCCGTTTTCCATCGAGATCAGAACACCGGCCCGACGGCCCGGGATCGGCCCCTTGTGCGGCGCCCATTCGTGGAACACCCGGTTCAGCACACCGGTGCCGCGGGTGTCGGTCATGAATTCGCCGTGATAGCCGATCAACCCGCGCGACGGCACATGGGCGATGATGCGGGTTTTGCCGGCACCGGCGGGTTTCATTTCCGCCAGCGCGCCCTTGCGCGGGCCGGTCAGCTTTTCGATCACAACGCCGGAATATTCGTCATCCACATCGATGGTGACTTCCTCGATCGGCTCGCAACGCTGCCCGTCGATTTCCTGAAACAGAACCTGCGGGCGGGAAATCGACAACTCGAACCCTTCGCGGCGCATGTTTTCGATCAAAACACCCATCTGCAATTCGCCACGGCCTGCAACCTCGAAGGCATCGCCGCCCGGCGTGTCGGTGACACGGATGGCAACGTTGGTTTCGGCCTCTTTCATCAGGCGGTCCCGAATGACGCGGCTTTGCACCTTTTTACCATCACGACCGGCCAAGGGGCTGTCGTTGATGCCAAAGGTCACGGTGATGGTGGGCGGATCAATCGGCTGGGCCGGAATGGCCGTGTCGACGTCCAGCGCACAAAGCGTGTCGGCCACGGTGGCCGTTGTCATGCCTGCAATGGAAACGATGTCGCCGGCTTCGGCCACATCGATCGGTTTTTGGTCCAGCCCGCGGAAGGCCAGAATTTTGGTGACGCGGAATTGTTCGATCTTTTCGCCTTCGCGCGACAGAGCCTTAATGGTTTCGCCAACCTTCAGGGTGCCGCTTTCAACGCGACCGGTCAAAAGGCGCCCGATAAACGGGTCAGCGCCCAAAGTGGTGGCCAGCATCGAGAACGGCTCGTCCCGGCGGGCGATCTGTGCGGGGGCGGGGACGTGCTCGACGATCAGGTCAAACAGCGCATCCAGATTTTCACGCTTGCCGTCCAGTTCCATATCGGCCCAGCCCGCGCGGCCCGACGCATACATGGCGGGGAAATCAAGCTGCTCGTCCGTGGCGTCCAGATTGGCGATCAGGTCGAACACCTCGTCCAGCGCGCGGTCGGGTTCGGCATCGGGTTTGTCGACCTTGTTCAGAACCACAATCGGGCGCAGGCCCAGTGCCAGCGCCTTGGATGTTACGAATTTGGTCTGCGGCATCGGCCCTTCGGCCGCGTCCACCAGCAGCACAACGCCGTCCACCATCGACAGGATGCGTTCCACCTCGCCACCGAAATCGGCGTGGCCGGGGGTGTCGACGATGTTGATGCGGATGCCTTTCCATTCCACCGAGGTGGCCTTGGCAAGGATGGTGATGCCACGTTCACGTTCCAGATCATTGCTGTCCATTGCGCGTTCGACGGTGGTTTCGTTGTCACGATAGATACCGGATTGCTTCAGCATTTCGTCCACCAGCGTGGTTTTGCCGTGGTCAACGTGAGCGATGATAGCGATATTTCGCATGTCCATAAGAATAAGCCTTTTAGGGATGTTTGGGGCGCGCATACCCTGCCTTTGCGCCAAAGGAAAGCCTTTAGTGCGTTGCCGAGTTGGAAAAAAGGTGGATGATCAGGATTCCGGCAAGGATCATCGAAATACCCAGCACGGCAGGTAAATCAAGTTTCTGGCCGTAAACCAGATAGGCGATCATGGCGATAAACACGATGCCAAGGCCGGACCAGATGGCATAGACAATGCCGATCTGCATGTATTTCAGCGTATAGGCCAGCAGATAGAATGACAGCGCGTAACCGATCACCACAATTACGGACGGGCCAAGGCGGGTGAACTGCTGGCTGGCCTGCAGGGCAACGGTGCCGATGGTCTCGGAAATGATGGCAAGGATCAGGTAGATGTAGGCGGTTGTCATTTTGGCGGCTTTCGGTTTGTGATCAGGGCAAGTTACGCGATTGTGGACGGGGGGCTTGTCTGAAACCGGCATGGTGCGGTCGCGAATGAAAAAAAGGGCAGCCGGTGAAGGCTGCCCTCTGGGTCGTTAGATGTGTGCTGTATTAGCCGACCAGCGCCTTGTTCAGGTTGGTGTCGATGGCTTCAAGGAAACCTTCGGTGGTCAGCCATTTCTGTTCGGGGCCGACCAGCAGGGCCAGATCTTTGGTCATCTGGCCGCTTTCAACCGTGTCGACAACCACTTTTTCCAGCGTTTCGGCAAAGGTTTTCAGGGCGTCATTGCCGTCCAGCTTGGCGCGGTGCTTCAGACCGCCGGTCCAGGCGTAGATCGAGGCGATCGAGTTGGTCGAGGTCGCTTCGCCCTTCTGGTGCTGGCGATAGTGGCGGGTGACGGTGCCGTGGGCCGCTTCGGCCTCGACGATTTTGCCATCCGGTGTCATCAGCTGGCTGGTCATCAGGCCCAGCGAACCAAAGCCCTGCGCCACGGTGTCCGACTGCACGTCGCCATCGTAGTTCTTGCAGGCCCAGACGAATTTGCCCGACCATTTCATCGCGGCAGCGACCATATCGTCAATCAGGCGGTGTTCGTATGTGATGCCCTTCTCGGCGAATTTTTCGGCGAATTCGGCGTCGAATACTTCCTGGAACAGATCCTTGAAACGGCCGTCATAGGCCTTGAGGATGGTGTTTTTGGTCGACAGATACACCGGCCAGCCCAAATTCAGCCCGTAGTTCAGAGAAGCACGGGCGAAATCGCGGATGCTGTCATCGCGGTTGTACATGCCCATGTAAACACCGGCGGACGGGGCGTCATAGACCAGCTTTTCGATCACGGTGCCGTCTTCGCCCTCGAATTTCATGGTCAGCTTGCCCTTGCCGGGATAGCGGAAATCGGTGGCCTTGTACTGATCCCCAAAAGCGTGACGGCCGATAACGATCGGGTCGGTCCAGCCCGGCACAAGCCGCGGCACGTTTTTGCAGATGATCGGGGCGCGGAATACCACGCCACCCAGAATGTTGCGGATGGTGCCGTTGGGCGAACGCCACATCTTTTTCAGGCCAAATTCCTCGACCCGTGCCTCGTCCGGTGTGATGGTCGCACATTTCACGCCAACGCCGTATTTCTGGATTGCGTGGGCGGCGTCGATGGTGATCTGGTCTTCGGTGCGGTCGCGTTCTTCGATGCCCAGATCGTAGTATTTCAGATCAATGTCCAGATAGGGCAGGATCAGTTTTTTCTTGATGAAATCCCAGATGATGCGGGTCATTTCGTCGCCGTCGAGTTCAACGACGGGGTTTTCTACCTTGATCTTGGTCATAGGGTGCTCCGGTTTGATATGGATTCGCTTGCCTGCCTTCTAGCGCAAAGACGGGCAGGGGGAAAGTCTGTATGCGGTCGTATACCGAAAATTTATGCCTGCGCGCCCGTTAACGGGGGCTGTGGCCCCTTGTCAGGGTTTCGGTTTGTTCAGCTTTGAAAGATAGACCCGCGCGCGCCGGTCGGCTTTGCGCACGCGAATGGCGGTCATAAAGGCCTCTTGGGTGGTGATGGAATCCGCGCCCAGAATTTCGGCAACACGGTCGATGATCATATCGTCGTCGTGTTCATCGACCGCTTTCAGGGCATCCTGGGCCAGTTGATCGGCCAGATCTTCGACAATTCCCATGCTTTGGCTACCTTGTGGTTTCGGTCAGGCGGCGACGGACATAGGTTTCGACATTGCCTTGCAACGTGTCCATATGCTCGTCTTCAAAGAAATGGCCGGCCCCTTCGATTTCCTGATGGGTGATGGTGATGCCCTTTTGCTCGTGCAGCTTTTCGACCAGCAGCTGGGTATCCTGCGGCGGTGCGACGCGGTCGGCGGTGCCGTTGATGATCAGACCCGAGGCCGGGCAGGGCGCAAGGAAACTGAAGTCATACATGTTGGCAGGTGGCGAAACGCTGATAAAGCCGGTGATTTCGGGGCGGCGCATCAGCAGTTGCATCCCGATCCAGGCCCCGAATGAAAATCCGGCAACCCAGCAATGTTTGGAATTGGGGTTCAGGGTTTGCAGATAATCCAGCGCCGAGGCCGCATCGGACAATTCGCCAACGCCCTGATCATATTCGCCCTGGCTACGGCCCACACCGCGAAAATTGAACCGCAATACGGTAAAGCCCATGTTGTAGAAGGTGTAATGCAGATTATAGACCAGCCGGTTGTTCATGGTGCCGCCGAACTGTGGATGCGGGTGCAAAACGATGGCGATCGGGGCGTCTTTGGCCTTTTGCGGGTGATAGCGGCCTTCCAGGCGGCCTTCGGGGCCGGGAAATATGACTTCGGGCATTCTTGTCGTCCTCTTATCTGGCGTGGGCGCGTTGACTGTATATCAATGGCACCTTAGACCTTTTCCATAACCGGTGAGTGCGGTCAGGGGGTTTATTGGGAAGTAAGCGTCGTGGCGGCGAAGGTCAATATATTTGGGGGTGAATGGCGATGAAACTCAGCACAAAGGGCAGATATGCAATGGTTGCACTGGCCGATCTGGCGATTCAGCCCGAGGGCGGGCTGGTGTCACTGGCCGAAATTTCGGCACGGCAGGATATTTCGCTACCCTATCTGGAACAGTTGTTCGTGAAACTGCGCCGCGCCGATCTGGTGGAATCCGTACGCGGGCCGGGCGGCGGGTACCGGCTGACGCGCAACCCCTCCGAGATCCGGATTTCGGACGTGATGGTGGCGGTGGATGAAACGGTCTCGGCGATGCACACCGGCGCGGGGGCCAAGGGGGCGGCGTCGGGATCAAAGGCGCAGTCGATGACCAACCGGTTGTGGGAAGGGCTGTCGGCACATGTTTATGTGTTTTTGCACCAGACGCGCCTGTCGGATGTGATTGCCAACGAGCTGGCACCCTGTCCGGCGGTTCCGAACCTGTTCGAGGTGGTGGACGACAAATAGGAGTTGTGCCGCGCTGCGCGCGTCACCCCGGGCGCGCCCCTGAAGGGGCGCGGGTGCCTCCGGCGGGGATATTTTTACCAAGAAGAAGGAAAGGGCCGCATTATGAAGCGGACATATCTGGATTGGAACGCGACAACCCCTTTGCGGGATGAAGCGCGCGCGGCGATGATTGCGGCGATGGATGTGGTGGGCAATCCATCCAGCGTGCATTTCGAGGGGCGCGCGGCGCTGGGGATTGTGGCGCGGGCGCGGGCGCAGGTGGCGGCGGCGTTTGGGGCCGAGGGGGCGGATGTGATTTTCACCGCCAGCGCGACCGAGGCGGCGGCACTGGCGATGGCGGGCAGGGAGTTGCATTGCGGCGCGGTGGAGCATGACGCGGTGGCAGCGTGGTGTGTGGCGGATTTACCGGTGGATCGCGATGGGCGGGTGACGGTGGTTGATCCGGCCAGGGCGGCGTTGCAAGTGGCCAACAGCGAAACCGGCGTGTTGCAGGATTTGCCGGAAGGGTTGGCACTGACCGATGCGACACAGGCCTTTGGCAAGCTGCCGTTTGCGTTCAACTGGTGCGGGGCGGAAATGGCGC
>WGBJ01000224.1 GCA_015494385.1 Marinosulfonomonas sp. | reverse complement strand
TACGGATTTCTTGAACATTTTATCCTCCCGGAAATTCAATAAATATTGGGAAATTATAACGATACAAATATAGATTCTGTCAATAAATTCTTGAAAAGAATCAAAAACTGGTTGTTTTTTGTTATACAGCCAAATTATGTATGGGCCTATTGGATCGTTGTAATTGATTTTTCCGCAAGGTTTTGCGCAAATCAAATAGATAAACGGTTTAACGAGCACCACCCTGCCCGACCGGAGGACAGACCCCTGAGCCAAGATCGTCACACCACAAGCGCTCCACGTCCCACGCTGAAAACTGTTGCCGAAATTGCGGGGCTTGCCGTTACCACCGTTTCCCGCGCGCTGGCAAATGACCCTAAGATTGCCACGGCCACCCGTCAGCGGGTCGCAGAGATCGCCCGAAACATAGGCTATGTGCCGGATCGTGCCGCACAACGGCTGCGCACCGGAAAAACAATGGTCATCACCCTGCTTCTGGATGGCACGCAGGAAAGGATCAGCTTTGGCAGCACCATTATTGCCGGCCTGACCCGCGCCTTGCAGGGAACCGGATATCACCTGACTGTTTCGCCTCACCTTCTGGCGGAAACACCCGAAGAATCCGTTCGCTACATCATGCGCAACAATCTGGCGGATGGTGTGATTTTCTCCCGGGTCGAGCCATTTGACGAAAGGGTGCGATTGCTGTCCGAACGCGGATTCCCCTTTGCCTGTCACGGCCGGACCGAATTTTCAACGCCGCACCCCTATGTCGACTTCGACAACGAGGCCTTTGCCTTTGCCGCTGCGAACAAACTTATCAAAGCCGGTGCAAAACGCATTTGCATGATAATGCCCGACAGCCGCTTTACCTTTTACCAGCACCTTCGCTACGGCTTGATGCGTGCGGTTAGTGACAGCGGCACCGATGTTGTAATGCCCAAAGAGGTAACACTGGATTCATCTCTGGCCCAAATCAGCAGTTGGGCAAACAGGATCGCCAAGGCTCCTGATCGCCCGGATGCCTTTATCTGCCCGGGCGAAGCGGCCTATGTCGCATTGATGAGCGGATTGCGAAGCGCAGGTCTGGAACGGGGCCGCGATTTTCAGGCCGTGGTCAAGGCAAGTTCGGATCTGCTGAAACACATCGAGCCGAGGATCGATTTGATTTACGAGGACATCGAGGAAAGCGGCTACCTGCTGGGAACGCATTTGCTGGATGCAATCAACCCGTCAGACGCCACCCCGAAACAGACCCTTCTTGCGCCGACCTATGGCGCACCGGAACCGGCTGGCTGACCTCGGTCGATCCCAAATTACGGTTTTCACAGTCGCCACCCGAACCCCCAACCAAACCCTTTTCAATAGGGCGGGAACAAAGGCCCATGCCCCGAACGGCGCCGGTTTTATTGCCTGAAAACACCGTCATAAATTATTAGGATTAACCCCCTAGGGTTACGGATGAACGGCCTTCCTTGCGAAGGGGCCCTTGCAACGAAACCCGATTTATTATGCGAAAGTGCAAGAATTTCTATGGAGATCGAACATACCGCCCTTCCGGGTGTGCTTGTCCTGACACCCCGCCGGTTTGGCGACCATCGCGGTTTCTTTTCGGAAATCTGGAACCGCAAAACACTGGCCGATCAGGGCATCAACCTTGATTTTGTTCAGGACAACCAGTCGCTTTCACACGACACCGGAACAGTCAGGGGTTTGCATTTTCAGGCGCCGCCGCATGCGCAGGCCAAACTGGTGCGCTGTGGTCAGGGGCTGCTGTTTGATGTGGCCGTGGATATTCGGCGTGGCTCGCCCACATTCGGCCGATGGATCGGGGTGGAACTGTCTGCCGAAAACGGCCGCCAGTTGCTGATCCCCGCAGGGTTCCTGCATGGGTTTATCACCCGCGCCCCCCGAACCGAGGTGCTTTATAAATGCACAGCACCCTATGCGCCAAAGGCGGATGGTGCCATTCGTTTCGATGATCCCGACATCGGCATCAACTGGGGCATTGATCCGGCACAGGCCGTGTTGTCGGACAAGGACGCCGCCGCACCATGGCTGCGCGATTTTGAAACACCCTTTGTTTACGAGGCTAAAACATGAAAATACTGGTCACCGGCGGGGCCGGCTTCATCGGGTCCGCGGTTGTGCGCCGCGCCATAGCCGACGGGCATCAGGTGGTCAATCTGGACGCGCTGACCTATGCCGCCTGTCTGGACAATGTAGCGGATGTCGCTGGCAATCCGGCCTATATTTTCGAACATGCCGACATCCGCGACCGTGCAGCACTGGACCGGATATTCGTCCGTCACCGCCCCGACACGGTGATGCACCTAGCCGCCGAAAGCCATGTGGACCGCTCGATCGACGGCCCAAAGGCCTTTGTCGAAACCAATGTGACCGGCACCTATAATATGCTGGAAGCCGCGCGAACCTATTGGCAGGCGCAGGGCAAACCGGCCACTTTCCGGTTCCACCACATCTCCACGGACGAGGTTTACGGATCCTTGGGCGCAGACGGTCTGTTCACCGAGGAAACCCCTTACGCCCCCAACAGCCCCTATTCCGCCTCCAAGGCCGCTTCGGACCATCTGGTGCGCGCGTGGCATGAAACCTATGGCTTGCCGGTGGTGGTGACGAATTGCTCCAACAACTACGGCCCCTACCATTTCCCCGAAAAGCTGGTGCCGGTTGTTATTCTGAAGGCCTTGGCCAATCAACCAATCCCGATCTATGGCACCGGCGACAATATCCGCGACTGGTTATATGTCGAGGACCACGCCGACGCCCTGTTAACCGTGCTGCAACGCGGGCAAAACGGACGCAGCTACAACATCGGTGGTGAAAACGAGGTAACAAATCTGCAACTGGTGCAAAAGCTGTGCGCCATTCTGGACAGGAAGTGCCCTGCAAAAAATCCCTATGCCGATCTGATCACCTTTGTTGCCGACCGGCCGGGCCATGACCTGCGCTATGCGATTGACCCGACCCGCATCCGAACCGAACTGGGCTGGCATCCCTCGGTCACGCTGGATCAGGGGCTGGAAAAAACCGTGCGATGGTATCTGGACAATGAACACTGGTGGCGCGCCCTGCAAAGCCGTGCTGGCGTGGGGGAGCGTCTGGGTAAACAGCCGACTGGGCCACAAAAGAGGGCCGTTCCGGTTGGCTGATCACATTCAATTAACCCCCGTCTGCTAACCATCGGAATGAACATATCCACAACGACACAGGATACACCGTCACATGCGCATTTTGGTTTTCGGCAAATCCGGACAGGTGGCAACCGAACTGGCCCGACAGGCCGGTGTTGTTAATCTGGGCCGCGATCAGGCCGACCTGTCCGACCCGGAGGCCTGCGCGGCGATCATCAGGGAAACTGATGCCGACGCGGTGATCAACGCCGCCGCCTACACCGCTGTGGACAGGGCCGAAGGTGAGGAAGAACTGGCCACCCTGATCAACGGAACAGCGCCCGCAGCAATGGCAAAAGCCGCCGCAAAACGCGGGTTGCCGTTCCTGCATATCTCGAGTGATTACGTTTTCGACGGACAAGGCACGCGCCCGTGGCAGCCCGATGATACCCCGTCCCCATTGGGGGCCTATGGCCGCAGCAAACAGGCTGGCGAAGATGGCGTTCGCGCGGCGGGCGGGGCCTATGCCATTCTGCGCACCAGTTGGGTTTTCTCGGCCCACGGGGCGAACTTCGTCAAAACCATGCTGCGGCTGGGCAAGGGGCGCGATGCGTTAAACGTCGTATCCGACCAGATCGGCGGGCCAACACCGGCCGCTGGAATTGCCACGACTTTGGCAGCCATGGCCAAGGCTTTTCACACCGGCGCGGGGCGAACGGGCATTTATCACTACAGCGGCGCTCCTGCGGTCAGCTGGGCCGGTTTCGCCCGACAGATATTTGCCCGCAGCGGCATGCAGGTTGCGGTAAGGGGCATCCCGACATCCGCCTATCCGACACCGGCCAAGCGCCCCCTGAATTCGCGCCTGAACGCAAGCACCCTTGCTGCCGATTACGGCATACGCCCGCCCGACTGGAAGGCCGGGCTGAACGATGTATTGAAAGAACTGGGGCAATTGAAAAATGACTAAACGCAAAGGTATCATTCTGGCTGGCGGTTCCGGCACGCGGCTTTATCCGATCACCATGGGCATCTCGAAACAACTACTGCCGATCTATGACAAACCGATGATCTATTACCCGCTGACCGCGCTAATGCTGGGGGACATCCGCGAAATTGCGGTGATCACCACGGCCGCGGATCAGCCCCAGTTCCAGCGCCTGCTGGGGGACGGATCGCAATGGGGCATGTCGCTGACCTATATCGTGCAACCTTCGCCGGACGGGCTGGCGCAGGCCTATCTACTGGCCGAGGATTTTCTGGCGGGTGCCCCTTCGGTCATGGTGCTGGGGGACAATATTTTCTTTGGCCACGGCCTGCCGGAAATACTGGCCCGCGCGGATCGGCGGGAAACCGGCGGAACGGTTTTCGGCTATCGTGTGGCCGATCCCGAGCGTTACGGGGTTGTCGATTTCGATGAAGCGGGAAATGCTGTTTCCATCGTTGAAAAGCCCAAGCTGCCGCCGTCAAACTATGCGGTGACCGGACTATATTTCCTTGACGGAACCGCCCCCGAAAAAGCGCGCCACGTCACCCCATCGGCACGGGGAGAGCTGGAAATCACCTCGCTGCTGGAAATCTATCTGGATCAGGGCACCCTAAGTGTCGAACGCATGGGGCGCGGTTATGCCTGGCTGGATACCGGCACGCATGGCAGCCTGCTGGAT
>WGBJ01000223.1 GCA_015494385.1 Marinosulfonomonas sp. | reverse complement strand
TTGAGGACCGTTAACGGACCTGCTAAACCACCCGCGACGTAAATTCCTTTCAGGAGAGTTAATATGGCCGAAACCGGCAATGGTGCCCAAGCAGAAGCACCCCAAATCAAAATGCAAATTCTGGCGCAGTTCATCAAAGATCTGTCCTTTGAAAACGCTGTGGCCCAGAAAGGTGTCGATGGCGAAGTTCAGCCCGACATTCAGGTTCAGGTTAATCTGGACGCCAAAAAACGCGGCGTAGATAACCAGTACGAAGTGATCACAAAGTTCAACATCACGTCGAAAAACAAATCCGGTGGCGAACCGCTGTTCCTGCTGGAACTGGAATACGGCGGCATTTTCCTTATCGAAAATGTGCCAGAAGACCAGCTGCACCCGTTCCTGCTGATCGAGTGCCCGCGGATGTTGTTCCCTTACGTTCGCCGCATCGTTAGCGATGTGACCCGTGACGGTGGCTTCCCGCCGCTGAATCTGGAAAACATTGATTTTCTGGCACTGTATCGTTCGGAACTGGCCCGTCGCGCCGAGAGCGAGCAACCTCAGGGCACTGCCTAGGGTCCCAACCCTAGCCTTTAATCCAAAGCGCGCCGTCGCCCATGTCTTTGACAAAAGCATCGTGGGCGGCGGCTTCTTCTTTTGTCAGTTTCGGGGCCAACGGGTTTGGCCGTGGACGTGGCCGCCAATCACTGCCAACGTCTGTTCCGTCCGAATTTCTGGCCGTGCTGGACAATTCCAGCCCCGATTGCCGCCCCCCCAGCAATTCCAGATAAACCTCGGCCAGAATTTCCGAGTCCAGCAACGCGCCGTGCAGGGTGCGTGATGAATTATCAATCCCGAACCGGCGACAAAGCGCATCCAGCGAAGCCTGCGCACCGGGGAATTTTTTGCGGGCCAGTGCCAGCGTATCCAGCGCCTGTTCCATCGGAATCAGCGGGAAATTGATCCAGCCCAGTTCGGCATTCAGGAATTTCATGTCAAAAGCCGCGTTGTGGATCACCAGACGGGAATCGCCGATGAAATCCATGAAATCTTGCGCAACTTCCTTGAACACCGGCTTGTCGGACAGAAACTCATCCCCCAATCCATGCACCTTGAAGGCATCTTCGGGCATGGAGCGTTCGGGATTTATATACTGGTGATAATGGTTGCCGGTCGGCATGTGGTTGATCAGCTCCACTGCCCCGATTTCAACAATCCGGTCGCCCTGTTCCGGTTTAAAACCGGTGGTTTCCGTATCCAGCACGATTTCACGCATTTATCTGCTCCAACACCGATTTAACCTGCGCCCGCGCATCGGCAAGCGTGGTGGTTTCTATCACATAATCCGCCCGCGCGCGTTTTTCGGCGTCGGGCAGTTGTTTGTCCAGTATGGTTTGAAATTGTGCCTCGGTCATACCCGCGCGTTCCAAAACCCGCTGGCGCTGAATTTCCGGCGGGGCGGAAACCACGACAACCGCATCCATCATTTCATTGGCGCCGGTTTCAAACAGCAAAGGGATGTCCAGCAGAACCACATCCGCATCGGCGTTTTCAATAAACGCAGCGCGATCGGCGGCGACCAGCGGGTGAACCACCTGTTCAATCCGGCGCAGCGCATCGGGATCACTGGCAATCCATTGTTTCAAAGCATCACGGCGAACCATACCACCCTGCACCGCATCAGGATAAAGCGCGCGGATCGGTTCAACTGCGGGACCGCCCACATCATACAACCGATGCACAGCCGCATCCGCATCCCAAACCGGCACACCCAGATCGGCGAACATCGCCGCCGTGGTGGATTTTCCCATACCGATAGAACCGGTCAGGCCGATCAGGAACGGCTTACCGTTCATCCTGCCAGCACCGCGTTGCGCAAATCGTCATCCACTTCGGGGCGTTCGCCAAACCAGCGTTCAAACCCCGGCACCGCCTGATGCAGCAACATACCCAAACCATCGACCGTGACACAGCCATTTTCCCGTGCTTTGACCAGAAACGCAGTGTCCAAAGGTGCATAGACCAGATCAGTCACAACCGCTCTGGGAGACAAAGCATCCAGCGGCACGCGGAATTCCGGCTTGCCGACCATGCCCAGCGACGTGGTGTTCACCACCGTTGCCGCACCATCCAGCATGTTTCCGGCTTTGACCCAGTCGAATACTTTTACCTTGGCCCCGAATTCCCGCTTTAAAATGTCCGCGCGGTTGCGGGTGCGGTTGGACAGGCGAATTTCCTTGACCCCGACCTCAAGCAATGACGCCACAACCGCACGACAGGCTCCGCCGGCCCCGATCACTGCCGCCGGTCCTGCCGTCGGATCCCAGTTCGGCGCACCGTGCCGCAGGTTTTCGATAAAGCCGTAGCCATCGGTATTATCCGCATGGATTTTACCGTCCTTGCGAAAGATCAGCGTATTTGCAGCGCCGATCAATGCGGCGCGGTCGGTTACGATATCGGCCAGCTCCAGCACGCTTTCCTTATGCGGGATGGTTACATTCACCCCGACAAAGCCCATCAAGGGCAAGGTGCGGATCACCTCGGCCAGATCATCCTGTGCCACGTCCATCGGGATGTAATACCCTTTGATCCCGTAGCGTTTTAACCAATGCCCGTGCAGCACCGGTGATTTACTATGTGCAATCGGCGAACCAATCACGCCCGCCAATGGAATTCTGTGGTCACTCATGTTTCCAATACCCCTCGCGTTGAAAGATACGACAACAATTCCAGCAAAGGCAGCCCCAGAACGACAAAATAATCACCTGTGATCTTTGCGAACAGGCGCGCGCCTTCTTCTTCCAGTTTATAGCCGCCAACGGAGTGGCGGATACTGTCCCAGTTGCGCAACAGATAACTATTCAGATAGGCATCGGAAAAATCGCGCATCTGCAAGCGGACCTCGCCCACATGCCGCCAGACGGGTTTGCCGTGATGATATATCACCGCCGCAGAAAACAACCGGTGTTCCTGACCGCGCAATGCCTGCAACTGTTCCCGCGCATCCGCCTGATCCACGGGTTTTGCCAATATCCGCCCGTCAAAATCCAGCACCTGATCACAACCGATCACCAGTGCTTCGGTTTCCTTCATCGCCACCTTCTGTGCCTTGAATTCGGCCAAAGCATCGGCAACATCCCGTGGCCGCGCCCCGTCGGCCTGCATGGACTCGCGAATTGTTGTCTCGTCAATCCGTGCGATGGCAGTATCAAACACCACACCGGCATTGCGTAGCAATGTCTGGCGGATGTCCGATTTTGAAGCCAGAATAATTCGATCACTCATCGGCATATCCCTGTGGGTAACTCATGGGGTTAAAACTGTGCGGGCCAAGGGATAACCCCAAAGCCCCGCGTGGTGGTTGATAACTGGACAGTTACCCACCTATTCACCACAGTTGCCCACGGTGGAAAAGGATAAATATCTGCTGTGGGTAAACCGGGATCAAAGATTTTATCCATAGAACAGGCAAACCTGACACCCCTGTTTTTCCGCCCTTACCGGATTCAATCCACCCATTTATCAACAGGTATCCACCCTGCGGATAAACAGGCAGATAACAATTTAATCCACAGAAACCGCTCACACTACAAAAACATCATCTTTTCTTTTCTATATATATATTATTAGAAAGGCCCACCAAGGTATGAGGAAAACCCATGTGGGATATGATAACGGATCTGCTGAGCGATTATTATCTCTGGACCAAAACCCTGCATATCATTTCGGTGATTACATGGATGGCCGGAATATTCTATCTGCCCCGTTTGTTCGTTTATCACACAGAATCTGTGAAAACAGGATCCGAAACCGATACGCTGTTTCAAACCATGGAACAAAAGCTGCTTCATGTGATCATGCGTCCTGCGATGTATTCGACATGGACCTTTGGCCTGCTGCTTGTATTCACCCCCGGGATTGTCGACTGGTCGGAAATCTGGCCCTGGGTCAAAACCGCATCGGTGCTGGTTATGACATGGTTCCATTTCTGGCTGGCTGCACGTCGCATTGATTTTACCAAGGGGTGCAACACCAGAACCGGCAAACAGTTCCGCATGATGAACGAAGTGCCAACGCTGTTGATGTTCCTGATCGTGTTCTCGGTCGTGCTGAAATACTAGCAATTGTTGACTCCTACACAACACATCCTTATTTAGCCCGTAACCCCGCCGTCCGGTGGGTGGTTTTTCACATTATAAAATGACCGCGCGCCAGTCCTTGGCGCCCAAGGATTCTTTCCCATGACCCAAGAAACCCTGAACCTTCCCGATTTGAAGGCAAAAACACCCAAAGACCTGCTGGAATACGCAGAAGAACTGGAAATCGAAAACGCTTCGACCATGCGCAAAGGCGAGATCATGTTCTCGATCCTGAAAGAGCGGGCCGAGGATGGTTGGGAAATTTCCGGTGACGGTGTGCTGGAAGTGCTGCAAGACGGGTTCGGTTTTCTGCGCTCGACCGAAGCAAACTATTTGCCCGGCCCCGATGATATTTATGTATCCCCCGAAATGATCCGCCAGTTGTCGCTGCGCACAGGCGACACCATCGAAGGCGTGATCCGTGCGCCCGATGATAGCGAGCGCTATTTCGCGATGACCAAAGTGACCAAGATCAACTTTGAAGATCCCGAAAAGAACAAGCATAAAATCAACTTTGACAATCTGACCCCGCTTTATCCGGACGAACGGTTCAATCTGGAACTGGACGACCCGACCGTCAAAGACAAATCCGCCCGTATCATTGATCTGGTCGCGCCCATTGGCAAAGGCCAGCGTTGTCTGATCGTGGCGCCGCCCCGCACCGGTAAAACGGTTCTGTTGCAAAATATCGCAACATCAATCGCGGCCAACCATCCGGAATGCTATCTGATTGTGCTGCTGATTGACGAACGCCCCGAAGAAGTAACCGACATGCAG
>WGBJ01000222.1 GCA_015494385.1 Marinosulfonomonas sp. | reverse complement strand
TTGGTATTTATGGACCGGAAACCGGATTTTTACCGAATTCTGATTGATGTGGACTTGAGGGATGTCGAGCATCTGCATACGGTAATGACTGCACTGGAAGCAGACAGCGATGTCGCTGCGTTGGAACGGTATCGGGATCCAGCCCGCAAGCCCTGATAGGGCCGTTATTTTGAGAGTGAAGGACAACCAGATTGGTTTTCAAACGCCGCGATAAAAGGCCCTTTTTCAAGGTGCTTTGGGAGCTGATCTGGCCGAAAGGCGGATGGGTGCGGGCGTTCCATTACGTCAAACACCGTGTGCGCCGCCTGCCGGACCCGCCGCACCGGATTGCACGCGGGGTATTTGCCGGTGTGCTGGTCAGTTTCACGCCCTTGTTCGGATTTCACTTTGTCATCGCCGCGCTGATTGCGCTGGCCATTCGCGGCAATGTTATCGCGGCCATTATGGCAACGTTTTTCGGCAACCCACTGACATTCCCGTTCATTGCGGTGGGTGGTCTGAAACTTGGCCACTGGATATTGGGGTCGCATTATGACGAAGGGGTAAACCATTCGCTGATGGCGACGTTTGGCGGTGCATGGGATGACCTGAAACATAATTTCTGGGCGATGTTTACCGATCAGGTTGCCGAATGGGGCAATCTTGGCAGCTTTTATCACGAAATATTCCTGCCCTATCTGGTGGGTGGTCTGATCCTTGGGCCGATTGCAGGCGCGATCTGTTATTACCTAAGTGCCCCGGTTATTGGTGCCTATCAGAACCGCCGCAAGGGACGCCTGAAAGCGAAACTTGCAGAAATTCGCGAAAAGAAGGCAAAGAAGGCTGACGAGGGTGGCGAATAGGTCTAGGCTTTTGTGAAATCGAGTCACAAAGGGGCCAATTCAATGGGTCAGGAATATCTGGGCAAGCTGCGGCTTGGAATTAACATCGATCATGTTGCCACCGTGCGCAACGCACGCGGCGGAAGCTATCCGGACCCCCTGCGCGCCGCCAAACTGGCCGAAGAAGCAGGCGCCGACGGCATCACCGCACACCTGCGTGAGGATCGGCGGCACATTTCGGATGCCGATATCGACGGGTTGATGGAAGTGTTGAAGGTGCCGCTGAATTTCGAGATGGCGGCGACACCGGAAATGCAGGCGATTGCCCTGCGCCACAAACCCCATGCGGTGTGCATCGTCCCCGAAAAACGCGAGGAACTGACGACCGAAGGCGGTCTGGAAGTCGCACGCGAGGAAAACCGGCTGGCGCATTTCATCGCTCCCATCCGCGAGGCGGGCTGTCGCGTGTCACTGTTTGTGGCCACCGACAAACGCCAGATCGATGCGGCGTCCCGGATTGGCGCGAACATTGTCGAGCTGCACGCCGGTCCCTATTGCGACGCCTTTTCCGAAGGGCATTTCGATGTGGCCGAAACCGAGTTGGAAAAGCTGCGCGATATGTCGACCTATGCCCATTCCCTTGGTCTTGAAGTGCACGCGGGTCATGGTATCACCTATGACACCGTCAAACCGATTGCCGAATTCCCCGAGGTGCTGGAACTGAACATCGGCCATTTCCTGATTGGCGAGGCGATCTTTCTGGGACTGCAACCGGCGATCCGGAAAATGCGCGATCTGATGGACGAGGCGCGAGCCTAAGGGATGAACATATGATCCTGGGCATCGGCACGGACCTTGCGAATATCGAACGCATCGAAAAAACACTGGCGCGGTTTGGCGACCGGTTTCGCAACCGTGTGTTCACCGAGGTCGAGCAGCAAAAGGCCAACCGCCGCAAGGATGTGGCGGGCACCTATGCCAAACGCTGGGCCGCAAAAGAGGCCTGTTCCAAGGCGCTGGGCACCGGTTTGCGGATGGGGATTTCATGGCGGGACATGGCTGTCAGCAATCTGGAGACCGGTCAGCCCGTGATGGCGGTGACGGGGTGGGCACGGGAACGACTGGATTCGATGACGCCTGCGGGCCATCAGGCCATCATTCATGTGACTTTGACCGACGATCACCCCTGGGCACAGGCCTTTGTGATCATCGAAGCGCGCCCGAAAACTTGACTCTGCCGCCGTCGCCATTCATGTAGCCTTAAACATCAAC
>WGBJ01000221.1 GCA_015494385.1 Marinosulfonomonas sp. | reverse complement strand
CGCGGAATTTTTCCTGAAAGCCGGTGGGGATCCAGCGGCCTTCGGTTTGCGGCAGGTTGGCAAAGTTGGCCCAGTAATCCCAGGCGCCTTTTAGCAACAGAAAACTGTAAATAATGCAGATCAGCACGGCGAATAACGCCAGTGCCTTGCGTGCCCCACGGGGCAGCATATTCACAACTGCGTCCACCCCCAGATGCGCGCCCTTTTTGACCGCATAAGAGGCCCCCAGCAATACCAGCCAGGCAAACATGAACACCGTCAGTTCCAGCCCCCACAGGATGTTGGAGTTGAAAACATAACGGGCAACAACATTGGCGAATGTCAGCAGCGTCATCGCACCCAGCAGAAACGCGATCAGCGTTTCCTCGATCCGGTCGACAAAGCTTGCACCTGGTTTCGGATGCATCCTGTCCCCCTCCCTGTTTGGTAAAATTTGTAACGCGCGCCCTCGTTCAGCGGGGCGCGCGCAGGTTTTCTAAACGGTCTTACATGGACTCGTTGATCTTCTGGGCGGCGTCGATCGCATCCTGACCAACATCACCTTTGAATTTGTCCCAAACAGGCATCATTGTATCGACCCATTCCTGACGCTGTTCAGGTGTCAGGGTGCGGATCACGCCACCGGCGTCGATGATCGACTGTTTTGCGGCCTCGTTCACAGCAAAGGCTTCCGCGTTACGGGTTTTGGTCACTTCGTCCAGAATGGTCAGGAACTGGTCGCGCACATCGGCGTCCAGGCTGTCCAGCCAGTCAACATTGGTCACAACCAGATAGTCGATGATACCGTGGTTGGTTTCGGTCACACCGTCCTGAACCTCGTAGAACTTCTTGCCATAGATGTTGGACCAGGTGTTTTCCTGACCATCCACAACACCCTGCTGCAGCGCGCCGTAGACTTCGGAGAACGCCATTTTCTGCGGGCTTGCACCGATGGCTTCCATCTGGGCAACCAGAACGTCACTGGACTGCACGCGGAACTTCAGGCCATTGGCATCCGAAGGATGGATCAGCGGCTTGTTGGCCGACAGTTGCTTCAGACCGTTGTGCCAGAAAGCCAGCCCCTGAAGGCCGCGTTTCTGCATCGAGTCCTTCAGCGCCTGACCGGCTTCTGACGCCTGATAGGCATCAACCGCGTCCATGCTTTTGAACATGAAGGGCAGATCGAACAGGCGGAATTTTTTGGTGAACTTTTCAAACTTGGACAGCGAAGGGGCCGCCAGTTGAACGTCGCCCTGCAACATGGCTTCCAGAACCTTGTTGTCATCATAAAGCGTCGAGTTGGGGTAAACCTCCATACAGGCTTTGCCGTCCATCTCGGTGTTCACGCGCTCTTGCAGCAGGCTGGCCGCGATACCTTTGGGGTGTTTGTCGGTGTTGGTCACGTGGGCGAACTTGATTACGATTTCGCCTTCGTCACAACCAGCCGACGCAGCGGCGGTTTGTGCGGTGAAAGAAAGCGCCACAGCAGTGGTGACAGCAGTCAAAAATTTCATTGGGGTCTCCTCCCGGGTTTTGAGACATTGCATAGATGTGCGCCCGCATTCCGCAGGCACCCGCCCAGATCAGACCCCAGCCCCCCGCACCGCTCAAGAAAAACTTCACAGGGCTGTTACAATGGGCAAAACCGTTATCTGGCAATATGTTAGCGGCAGGTGTTACGGCCTTCGGGCAGGCCGGTGGCGGGAATCCACACAGGCAATCCGGCCCGATGTGTGGATTTCCACACAGGTCAGCGGAACCGTTCCGGCCGAATCCCGTATTTTGTCAGCTTGTCGTAAAAGGTTTTGCGCGGCAGTTTCAGGCTGCGCGCCGCCTCGGACGCATTGCCGCTATGGCGCCGCAGGGCTTCGCTTAGCAGCGAATGTTCCACCTGTGCCAGTTGCTCGTTCAGGCCCAGTTCCGCTTCTTCCTCACCCTCGCCCAGCCCCATGGCAAAGCGCATAGCGGTATTCATCAGCGCCCGCGCATTGCCGGGCCAGTCTTGCGCCATCAGGCGGGAAATCAACGCGGGCGTTATTTCCGGCGGGGTCAATGCGGCCTGCTCGCAAGCAATGGCAACGTAATGGCGAAACAGCACCGGAATATCCTCGGGCCGCTCGCGCAGGCCGGGGATGCGCACAGCCGTGACGCCCAGCTTGTAGAACAGATCGTGGTTGAACCGCCCCGCTGCCACCTCCTGCTCCAGATCGCGATAGCTGCCCGCCAGCACCCGCGCGCCGCAGTCCTTTTCCAGACACTCCAGCAGGGTGAATTGCACCTCGGGCGACAATGCGGCCACTTCGTCCAGAAACAGGCTGCCACCGATGGCCCGCGTCAAGGCATCGGTCAGGGTTTGCGGTGTCAGTGAGGCCGCCGCCCGTTTGATGAACGGCCCGTCCGATACAGTGGACAGCAGGTGGATCACCTCGGCCACCTTGGAAGTGCCCGTGCCCGGTGCGCCGCTGATCAGCACCTCGGCGCCTGTGCGCGCCACCGCCCGCACCCTCTGGCGCAGCTCTTCGGCCAGTTTCGAGGTGCCAAACAGCATCCGCGCCGCCGCATCACCAGTTTCCAGCTGTCGTTTCAGCCGCCGGTTTTCCAGCACCAAAGCGCGGGTTTTGCGCGCCCGTTCCACCACTGCAATCAGGTCCTGCGGCGCACAGGGTTTTTCCAGAAAATCAAACGCGCCCGCGCTGATCCCGCGCACCGCCATCGGGATGTCGCCTTCGCCGGTCAGCAGGATCACCGGCAGATCGACATCCACCGACTGCACATAATCCAGCAGTGCAAAACCGTCCTTGCCGGGCATACGAATGTCCGACACCACCACCCCGTCAAAATCGGGGCTGATGTGGTCCTTGGCCTCGATATAACTGCCCGCAAGGATCGCGGGCATATCCGCCAGTTCCAGCGTCTGGCCCAATGCCTCGCGCACCGAGGCGTCATCATCCACCAGCAATACCCGCATGTTCATGCCGCTTTCTCCATCCTGGCCCGTGCCAGTTCCACCGTGAATACCGCGCCGCCGTCAGGGTGGTTGCGCCCGCGAATGTCCCCGCCGAAGCTTTGCACCAGACCATAGGAAATCGACAGGCCCAAGCCCAGACCGTCGGCCTTGCCCACCGCTTTGGTGGTGTAATAAGGCTCGAATATCTTTTCCGGCGCGGCAATCCCCGGCCCTGTGTCGCGGACCCGCAAGCGGGCCTTTTGATCGCCGGTTTCCACCGCAATTTCGATCCGCCGCTGCGCGCTTCCCTCCATCGCGTCAATCGCATTCGAGATCAGGTTGACCAGCACCTGTTGCAACCGCACCTCGCCGCCGCGCACATAGACCGGCGCGGGCGGGGCCTGCCAGACAACCTCGACCTTGTCCTGCACAAACCGCGCCTCGGACATCTCCAGCACGGCTTCGACCACGGCGACGATATCCACGTCGGAAATCGGCTCGCTTTCCTGTTTGGCAAAGGCGCGGAAATTGCTGATGATCCGCCCCATCCGCCGCGCCAGTTCGGAAATCCGCGACAGGTTCCTGCCCGCTACATCCACCTTGCCACGCTGCAAGACCTGTTCCGCATTTTCCGCGAACGAGCGGATCGCCATCAAGGGCTGGTTCAATT
>WGBJ01000220.1 GCA_015494385.1 Marinosulfonomonas sp. | reverse complement strand
CCGCCGATGAAACCCCGCGTCAAGCACGCCGTTCCGAAGCTCTGCTGACAAAGGACGAACGCAAACTGCTGCAAACCGCCCTGCAATGGGAAGGGTTCTATACCGCCGCGATTGACGGCGCTTTTGGCAAGGGCACCCGCCGTTCGATGGCCGCTTATCAAGAGGCGATGGGATACGAAGTCACAGGCGTTCTGACCACCCAGCAGCGCAACGAACTGATCGATAGCTACAACGCTGTTCTGGCGGGTATCGGCATGGCCCCTGTGCGGGATGCACAGGCAGGGGTCGAAATCAATATGCCGACGGCTTTGGTCGAATTTGCCAAATATGAACCCCCATTCGTGCATTACAAATCCAAAGGGGACAGCGGTGTGCGGGTCTTGCTGATCTCGCAATACGGCGATCAGGCGTCGCTTTACGGGTTGTATGACATCATGCAAACCCTCGAAATCGTGCCCACCGAAGGCCCGCGTGAACGTGGCAAAAACAGTTTTGATCTGACCGGCATGAATGACAGCATCGTCTCTTACACCTATGCCACCCAAAAGAACGGGATGATCAAAGGCTTTACCGTGATCTGGCCCACCGGCGATGAAAAACGCCGCAAACGGGTGATTGATGAAATGAAAGCCAGCTTTGCCCCCTTCGGCGATGTGGCACTGGACGACATGATGGGCCAACCGGACGAGGACCAGCGGATCGACCTGCTGGCAGGCCTGGAAATCCGCAAACCGGCCGTGTCGCGTTCCGGGTTCTATGTGGATGCGGGCGGACGTGTTTTAACCACATCCGAGGCCGTGCAGAACTGCAAACGCATCTCGCTGGACGAAACCTATGATGCCACGGTTTCCTTTGTCGACGAAGGGCTGGGCATTGCCTTGCTGACACCAGTTGAAAATCTGTCACCCGATACATTCGCCAGTTTCCGCACCGCCATCCCACGCATCAAATCCGAAGTTGCCGTGGCCGGTTACCCCTATGAGGGCGCCCTTGGTGCCGCGACAATGACTTTTGGCACCCTGGCCGACATTCGCGGCCTGCGCGGCGAAAAGGAACTGCGCCGCCTTGCGCTATTTGCACAGGATGGCGATGTCGGCGGGCCGGTTCTGGACATGAGCGGCAGCGTTTTGGGCATGTTGCTGCCCAAGGTGCAGGCCAACGGCCAGCGCCTGCCTTACGAAGTCAGCTTTGCCATCAGCGCACAGGCGATGGGCGAGGTTCTGGCCGAAAACGGTGTGACTATATCCGCCTCGCAACCAGGTGGCGCAATGTCACCCGAAGATCTGACCATCCTTGGCACCGGTATGACCGTATTGGTCAGCTGCTGGAACTAGGACATGTTTGATTATACCCTGCTACACTGGACCGGTTTTCTGACCGCCGCAATTGTTCTGAACCTGGCCCCCGGCCCCGACATTGCCTTTATCATGGGCCAGACCGTGCGCGGCGGGCGCAAGACCGGCTTTGCCGCAATGGCAGGCATCTGGACCGGTGCCTTTGGCCATGTCCTGATGGCAGCGGCGGGGTTGTCGGCCATTCTCGCAACCTCGGCAGTGGCGTTTTCGGTGGTGAAATGGGTCGGTGCCGGCTATCTGATCTGGCTTGGCATTCAGGCGCTGCGCTCGGACGGAAGCGGGTTCATTGCCGAAGGGATCAAAAGCAGCGCAAAACTGATGCCGATCTACCGGCAAGGCGTGGTTGTGGCATTGCTGAACCCCAAGGTCGCCATTTTCTTTCTGGCCTTCCTGCCGCAATTCGTGGTGCCGGATGCCGGTCCTGTCTGGGCGCAACTGTTCCTGCATGGCAGCCTGATCATCGTAGTCGCAGCCTTTATCGAGCCGCCGCTGATACTGGCGGGCGAGAAGCTGACGAACAAACTGCGCTCCTCCCCCAAATTCGGGCTGTGGCTGGACCGCAGCCTTGGCGCAATCCTTGTCGCACTTGGCCTGCGACTGGCGATGGAACAACGCTAGCCCCCGAAATCTTGCAAAGATTTCGTCTGTTTTCTTTCAAAGAAAACAGTCCGGCGTCACAT
>WGBJ01000219.1 GCA_015494385.1 Marinosulfonomonas sp. | reverse complement strand
TTCATTTGCGGCTCGACCCAGGGGCGCATCGACCCACCGGCAACCGAATACAGGATCAAAAACCCGATGCCCGAGATCGCCGCAAGTAACAAGATAACCGGCCAGTTCAGGAACAATATTTTCCGCAAGCCCGAGGGGACAGTTTTAATATTGTGCTCTAGGTAACTCATGCCTGATCTTTACTTTCGCGGAATGTTTCCGGATCGCGCAGGTTCAATTCCTTTTGCTCGCTTCGGATGCGCCAACGGTCCCGCTCGGGGTAGGCATCAAGGGGGGGCAGTTCCCCGTAAAGCGCCTGAAGTGCAATGTCGCGGGCAATCGGTGCTGCGGCCTTGGAGCCACCGCCGCCGTGTTCGACAACCACCGAAACGGCAATGCGCGGGTTGTCAAACGGGGCAAAGCTGACAAACAGCGCATGATCGCGTTTTTCCCACGGCACATCCTGATTGCGGACCACCGTATTGCCAACCTGACTGGTGCCGGTTTTACCGGCCATACGCATATTATCCGGCAGGATGCGGGATCGAAAAGCAGTGCCACCGGTTTCATTTACCACCGCATACATCGCCTTGCGCACCAAACGCAGGTGGTTTTCATTGATCCCCAACGGCTCGCCGCCATGTATCGGGGTTTCTGCCCCGTTCACCGATTTGACCAGCCGCGGCATAACCTTCCGCCCGGTTGCCAGTCTGGCCGTCATCACAGCCTGCTGCATGGGCGAGGACAGCACGAAACCCTGCCCGATCGACGCATTCAGGGAATCCCCGATCACCCATTCCTTGCCGCGGTGCTCCAGTTTCCAGCTTTTGGTCGGGGCCAGCCCCTTGGCCACCGAAGACATCGGAATATCGAATTTTGTGCCAAACCCGAATTTGCGCGCCATTTCCGCGATTTTCTCGATTCCCGTGCGCTGGGCCATCTCGTAATAGAAAACATCACATGATTTTTTCAGGCTGTTCTTCAGGTTTACGTTGCCGTGGCCCGACCGCTTCCAGCAATGGAACCGGCGGCCGCCGACCTCGACAAAGCCGTTGCATTTTACGGTTTCTTCCGATGTCAGAACGCCCGCTTCAAGTGCTGCAAGGGCCGTGATCATCTTGAATGTCGATCCCGGCGGATAAATCCCCTGAATCGCCTTGTTCGGCAGGGGGCGGTATTTGTCATTCAACAGGGCCGAGTAATCCGCCTGCGATATGCCGTTTACAAATTTGTTCGGATCAAACGCGGGTGTCGAGCCGATCGCCAGCAAATCCCCCGTCTGCACATCAATCACCACAGCCGCCGCACTTTCCCCCTCAAGGCGCGCCTGAACGTAGTTTTGCAATGCGCTGTCGATGGTCAGTTGCAGGTTCACCCCCGGCTCGCCCTCTTCCCGACCCAGTTCGCGCATGACGCGGCCGATCGAGTTCACCTCGATGCGTTTGATACCTGCCTTGCCGCGCAGGGGTTTTTCCAGCTTGGCCTCGACCCCGACCTTGCCGATCTGGAAACGCGGGATTTGCAGCAGCGGGTCACGATCATTGGTGCGGTTCAGATCCGCCTCGTTCACGGCCCCCACGTATCCAACGATATGGGCGAAATCATCGGCCAGCGGATAAACGCGGGTCAGGCCGACCTCGGGGGTGACACCGGGCAATGCGGGGGCGTTGACGGCAACTTCGGCAATGTCCTCCCATGTCAGACGCTCGGCAAGTGTCACGGGCACAAAGGGGCTGCGCCGTTTCATTTCATCCAGCGCGCGTTTAATTTCTTCGGGGTCCAGCGGGACCAGCGCATTCAGACGTGCCACAACATTGTTCACATCCCCCGCATCCTCGCGCACGATGGTGATCCGGTAGAGCGGTTTATTCACCGCCAAAGGCACACCGTTTCGATCGTAAATCAATCCGCGTGCCGGGGGCAAAAGGCGGATATTGATACGGTTTTCATCCGCCAGCAGGCGATATTGGTCTGCCTGATCCACCTGCAAATACCGCATTCTGGCCGCAAGCACCCCGACAAACGCCAATTGCGAGGCCCCGAGGAACAACGCACGGCGGGTGATGCGGCGCTGGCTTTCGATGGTGTCTTTGGGATTGCGTCTCATATCCGGTGCCCCAATTCATCTACTTCGCCGGGGGCAATCTTGCGCACGCCCAGCACATATCGGGAAAAGGCCACAACCAGCGGATACGCCGCAATTGTCGAGATCAACAACGTCATCGACAGCCAAAGGGACGGCCGTGGTTGCATCACAAGGATCAAGACCAGCCTGTAGGCAACTAGCATGGCAACCATAACACCAGCCACCATCGCCCATTCAAACATGAAAGGCAACTCGCGCATCAGATGGGTGCGTCGGCGCAGAAACTCGGTCCCGATCACAACCAATGCCGCCATCAGTCCGGGCGGGCGCTGAAACAGCATATCGGCCAGCAGCATGACGGCGGCAATCAACAACACCGGCGTATAATCAGGCCGCCGCAGCACCCATGCAAAGCACATGCAAACCAGCAAATCGGGCATTGCCCAGTTTGACGGGGTGGTTTGCAGCGGGATCAGGCGCATGAAAAACATCAGGCCCGCAAGAACCAGAAACAATGTCCAGTATGCCCATTTTCGGCTGAGGGCGGGATCAACCATCGCTCGCCCCTTCCTCGGTTGCGGCTGGTTGCGGCGCTGGCCGCTCGCCAATCAGCAAAGCGCCGGGGTCTTTGATAACCTCGACATTGCGGCTACGCAAAACCCGCAGGAAATCCAGCCGCTCGTAATCGGCAGCCAACCGCACCCTTAGCCGCCGGTCCAGATCTTTGGTCACTTCGCCCACCAGCAAACCGGCCGGAAACACCCCGCCATCACCCGAGGTCACCACCCTGTCTCCGGGACGCACCAGTTCCGGCTTTTCCAGAAATTCGATCAATGGCCGCGCGAAATTGTCGCCAACCAGAAGCGACCTTTGCCCTGATGGCTGGATCGTCACAGGTATCCGGCTGTTGGCATCTGTCAGCAGGATCACCCGCGCGGTATTTTTGCCAACCCCTGAAATGCGCCCGACCAGCCCCAGACCGTCCATCGTGGCCCAGCCGTCCTTGACCCCGTCGCGTGACCCGACATTCAGCAGAACCGATTGGCGGAAGGGCGATCCGCTGTCGGCCAGAACCACACCGGAAACGGACGTTAGTTTCGGGTCAAGCCGCACCGAATTCAGCGCCAGCAATTTGGCGTTTTGCTGCTCCAGCTGAACCGCGGCCTCTTTCCACGATTTCAGGCGCTGCAATTCGCGGCGCAATTCCTGATTTTGTTCGTAAATCTTGTTGTAGGAGCGGAAATTCTCGATCATTCCCGCCGCCGCCGTCACCGGCACCAATGCCCATTCAAAATTCGGCACAAAGCGGTCAACGATGGCCGCGCGGAACCGCTCCACGCGCGGGCTGTCGATGCGCCACAACAGGAACAGGGCCAACAGCACAAACACCAACAGCCCGACCAGAATACGCCTGATCGGGCGGACATAATGCGCATGGGTGTTTCGGTCTTTCGCCAAGGGACGCTCCCGTGGCCGGATATGGCCTAGCTGTCGTAGTCAA
This sequence comes from Marinosulfonomonas sp., assembly GCA_015494385.1. Lineage (GTDB taxonomy): Bacteria > Pseudomonadota > Alphaproteobacteria > Rhodobacterales > Rhodobacteraceae > Profundibacter. The sequence goes on along the minus strand of WGBJ01000219.1, from coordinate 739 downwards.
TTACATGGCGTAGCTGCTTTTCATATTCAAGCGCCTTGCCGGTGCCCAATGCCACACAATTCAGCGATTCATCGGCAATTGAGATCGCCAGTCCAGTCTGCTCGCGCAGTGCCAGATCCAGATCGCCCAGCAGCGCACCGCCACCGGTCAGCATCACACCGCGGTCCACAATGTCCGCCGCCAGATCGGGCGGTGTGGCTTCAAGCGCCGTCATCACCGCTTCGCAAATCTGCTGCACAGGTTCGGCCAGTGCTTCGGCGATCTGGGCCTGATTGACCTCGGTTTCCTTGGGAACACCGTTCAACAGATCACGCCCGCGAATGTGCATCGAGGCCCCGCGCCCGTCGTCAGGCATCCGCGCTGTGCCGATGCTGGTCTTGATCCGTTCGGCGGTGGTTTCGCCAATCAGCAGGTTATGCTGACGACGCAGGTAACTGATGATGGCTTCGTCCATCCGGTCGCCCCCGACCCGGACGGAACGGGCGTAAACGATGTCGCCCAGTGACAGCACGGCCACCTCGGTGGTGCCACCGCCTATGTCGACAACCATGTTGCCGGTCGGGTCAGTGATCGGCATACCGGCACCAATCGCGGCGGCGATCGGTTCAGCGATCAGACCGGCGCGGCGGGCACCGGCAGACAGAACCGATTGGCGGATGGCACGCTTTTCAACCGGTGTCGCGCCGTGGGGTACGCAGACGATGATTTTCGGTTTGGAAAATGTCGTGCGCTTGTGAAC
>WGBJ01000218.1 GCA_015494385.1 Marinosulfonomonas sp. | reverse complement strand
CATCTGGTGGATGGCAACATCCACTATTCGGTGCTGCCATCCTCGGATTCGCTGGAACTGGCCGACTGGATCACCGAAACCATCGAGGACGTGGTGCAGCGCCTTGGCGGCAGTTTTTCGGCAGAACACGGGGTTGGCCTGTCCAAGAAACCGTCAATGGCGCGGCGCAAGGACAAGGCAGCGCTGGGGGTGATGCGGCAGATCAAAACGGCGCTGGACCCGCTGGGGATTATGAACCCGGGGAAGGTATTGCCGTGAGATAACACTGGCTGTGACAAACAGAACGTCACCTTGGACGGCGAAGCCGGACAGCGCCCGTTCATCAGGCTTACGCGGCCCCACTGGGGCCACGGTCCTTCTTCACTCCCCACGGGAGGGCACAGTCCTCGTTCCCGATTTCACACATGGAATGAGCGAAGCAACAACCCCCAAAAACAAAAAGCCCCGCCAAACGGCAGGGCCTTTTCAATTTATCAAAACCGAAAGCGGTTTAGGCGGTTGCCTGTGCTTCGGCGATGTCTTTCTTGATCTTCAGCGCCTTGTCCGACAGCTCGGCGTCTTTGGCTTTGGCCATGAAGGCGTCCAGACCACCGCGGTGGTCAACTGTGCGCAGGGCAGCGGCCGAAATCCGCAGTTTGAAAGAGCGACCCAGAACGTCGGACATCAGTGTCACGTCGTTCAGGTTGGGCAGAAACCGGCGACGGGTTCTGTTTTTCGCGTGGCTGACATTGTTGCCAGACATTGGGCCTTTTCCGGTCAGTTCGCAACGACGTGCCATTGTTTTCTTCCTTGTCTCAGCGCCAGCCCGAACAATCATTTGCGGTGGGCGGCTCGATAATACAATAGGGCACCGTCATGAGTGAATCATAGCAGTGCCCTGAATTCCGTTTGCGCGGTTTAGGCGCAATCCGGGGGGGCGTCAAGTGATTCACGCGCGCGGATCGGGGAATTATGTGTCCAACCCCAGAAATCCACCCGATTGGCGATGCCACAGGCCGGCATAGATGCCGTTTTTCGCCAATAGTGCCTCGTGCGGGCCATCCTCGACCACGCGGCCCTGATCCAGCACGATGATCCTGTCCATCTGCGCGATGGTCGATAAACGGTGCGCGATGGCGATCACGGTTTTGCCCTCCATCACACCGTAAAGGGTTTGCTGGATCGCCGCCTCGACTTCGCTGTCCAGCGCCGATGTGGCCTCGTCCAGCACCAGAATAGGCGCGTTTTTCAGGATCACCCGGGCGATGGCGATGCGTTGGCGCTGACCGCCTGACAGTTTCACGCCGCGTTCCCCAACCTGCGCGTCATAACCGGTGCGCCCCTGCGGGTCGGACAGATCAAGGATGAATTCATGCGCCTCGGCCCGTTTGGCGGCGGCGATCATCTGATCCTCGCTCGCATCGGGGCGGCCATACAGGATGTTGTCGCGCACCGAGCGGTGCAACAGGGATGAATCCTGCGTCACCATACCAATGGCCCCGCGCAGGCTGTCCTGCGTCACATGGGCCACGTTCTGCCCGTCGATCAGGATTTCCCCCTGTTCGGCATCGCGAAAGCGCAGCAACAGGTTCACAAGGCTGGATTTCCCCGCGCCCGAGCGCCCGATCAACCCTACCTTTTGTCCCGAGGGAATTTCCAGTGACACATGATCCAGCCCGCCACTGTCACGGCCGTAATGGTGCGAGACATCGCGAAACTCGATCTTGCCATCACTTACCTTCAGCGCGGGGGCCGCCGGTGCATCCACCACGTCATGCGGCACGGCCACAGATTGCAACCCTTCACGGATTACCCCCATCTGTTCGAACATGCGGATGGTCAACCACATGATCCAGCCGCTCATCCCGTTCAGCCGCACCGTCAAGGCCGAAGCCGCCGCGACCTGCCCGACCGAAACCTCGCCCTGTGTCCACAGCCAGACGGCCATGCCCAGAACCCCGACAATCAGCGCACCGTTCAGCATATTCAGCCCGAACGACATTTTCGTCATCAAACGCACGAATTGCAAAAACCGGATTCGGAAGCGTTTGATCGCCGACAGCGCATAGGTTTCCTCGTTCCCACCGTGGGCGAACAGTTTCACGCTTTCGATATTGGAATAGCTGTCGACAATCCGCCCCGTCACCAGCGACCGCATATCCGACAGTTTTTCGCTGGCCAAAGCCACCTTGCGCGCCACCGAGCGCACATAAAGCCCATAGGCCACCACCCAGATCGCCAGCGGCAGCGCCAGCCGGACATCCATCTGGAATAGGATCAGCAATGCCGCCGCCACATAGGTCAGCGCATACCAGATGCCCTCGAAAAACATATAGGTCAGGTCTTCGACCGCGACGCGCAATTGCATCACACGGTTGGCCAACCGCCCGGCAAAGTCGCTTTGGAAAAAACCCAGCGACTGCCCCAACAGATGCTTGTGCGAACGCCACATCACCTGTGCCTGCATGTTTCCGGCAAAAGCCTGTTCCAGAAACAACCGGTTCAGGGCAATGGATAGCGGGCGCAAAAACAGGATAAACAGGGCGGCAAACAGCAGCTCAAACCCGTGCTGCGCCCAGAAAACCGGCGCCTCGCTGGCGTTCATCAGATCGATCACCCGTCCGGTATAGAAAATCAGGCCGGTTTCGACCATCGCCACCAGCACACCGGTCAGCGCCATCCAGATCATCAGCTTTCTGAACGGACCGTAGTGGCTTTTCAAATAAGCCCACAGGGATTTAGGCGGCGTTTGTTCATCAAACGGCGCAAAAGGGTCGACAAGGTTTTCAAAGAAACGGAACATGACAAAGGCTCTTGGAATATAGGGAAACAGGCTTGGATGATCGGGCGGCTGATGCCAGCCCAACAGGACCGGCGGTTTACGCTCGCGGTAGGGTCCTGAAATAGATCATCGGCATATCCTTGTCATGGTTGTCCGCTGACGCTACCCGATTTGAGCTGCTTTGGGAAGGGGGTGGAATATTGTTCGCAGTATATACCCACAGTTGACCAGCGCACGCATGCAACTTAGGGTTTGACAAATACCTTTTTTATCAGAGAGTTTCCAATGCGAATTATTGCAATAGTCCTTTTCGCCACCATCCTTCAGTTCTGGTTCCCTGCATCTGCGCAGGCGCGGGGGATACCGATTTCTTATGGCACACAGGATTCACTTGATCCGGTTGCGGATACAGGGATCGAAGGCCCGGATGGCAAACCGATGTCACTGTGCCATTATTCCAGCAAATATCATGTGTTCTATGTCGGGTTCTGGATGGAGTCACATGGATACGTTCTGTCTGCCAACGGCTGCGATGACGATACCTATTACAAAATCTCGGACGCCGAATTCAAAGATGCCCAAAGCCGCGGGTTGATCCCTGCAGATTTGCCCGCAAAACCCAAAATGACCCTGAACCAGATCACCAGCGGATTCGGCGGGTTGGCTTTGGTTGGCCTTGTGATTCTTTTCCTGCTGACAAAAATCATAGGCGGCGCGCGACGCAAATCCGCCCGCAAATCCCAAATGGGGCAGATGCCGGCCGTGGCAACACAGATTGTTGACGCGATGTGCCATGCCGCCATTTCGGATGGCGAACTGGATGACAGCGAAGTGGCAAAAATTGCCGAGATCACAAAACAGATGACCGGTGAAGAATTGGAAGAGGAACGCATTCGCCTGATCATCTCGAAGGCCTCGGCAAAACCAACGGACAGCGAATTCAAGGCCTTTGGGGCGGGGCTGGGACCCGTGGAAAAGGAACTGGTACTAAAGGCCGTGTTTGCCGTGATCGCTGCGGACGGGCAGATCGTGGATTCCGAGCACGAGTTCTTTATCAAAACCGCGCAGGCACTGGACGTGGATGCCGATACGGTTCGACGGATCGTCAAAGATGTGCGCGACATGCGCTAGGAACAGGTCCTAGCCTTTACAACCCCTGCAACAATTCCCGCGCGGCGTTGGTGGCGGTGATTTCACCCTTGGCCACGGCCTGCCCCAACTGCTCCAGCCGCTCGCGCACGGCCCCGTTGTCCAGTTGCGCCAACAACCCCAGCCGTACCTCTTCTTCAAACCAGTGGCGGGCCTGACGGGCGCGCAGGGCGTCCCAGTGGCCGTTTTCCTTGCGCCACTGTGTCAGGGTCTGCATTTCCTTCCATGCGGTTTCCAGCCCGTCGCCCGACAGGGCAGACACCAGCATCGCCTTGGGAAAGCCGTCAGGGTCTTGCGCCCGTTTGCGCAGCAGACGCAGGGCACCGGCATAATCGGCACAGGTTCGGGTGGCGGCGGGCAGCAGATCGCCGTCGGCCTTGTTGATCAGGATCATATCGGCAATTTCCATGATACCGCGTTTCACGCCCTGCAATTCATCGCCGCCCGCAGGGGCCAGCAGCAGAATGAACAGATCCGACATATCGGCCACCATGGTTTCCGACTGCCCGACGCCAACGGTTTCGATCAGCACAATGTCAAAGCCCGCAGCCTCGCACAGCATCACCGCCTCGCGGGTGCGCCGCGCCACGCCGCCCAGCGCGGTCTGGCTGGGGGATGGGCGGATAAAGGCGTTCGGGTCACGCGACAGGCGCTCCATGCGGGTTTTATCGCCCAGAATGGAGCCACCGGAACGGGTTGACGACGGGTCCACCGCCAGCACCGCCACCCGTTTGCCCTGCCCTGTCAGCATCACGCCAAAGGCTTCGATAAAAGTGGATTTGCCCACACCCGGCGTGCCGGACAGCCCGATGCGCAATGCCTGACGTCCCGCGCCCTTGACGGCCTCCAGCAGGGCGGTGGCCTGTTCACGGTGATCACTGCGCGCGCTTTCGATCAGGGTGATCGCACGGGCCAGGGCGCGGCGCTCACCTTTGATCACGCGGCTTGCAAGGTCTGAAATATCCATAGGCGGCTGCCCTTTTCCTGCCCGTTATCCGATAACAGCGGGTCGATATTGGTTAGCCCGCCGTGTTGGCCGCATCATAAGCCCAAGGCACATGATTAGAAAAGAAGGAACATCGATATGGCACGTTTGAATATGCTGAAAATGATCGGGCTGATGGTTTTGCTGGCCATTGCGCTGGCGCTGCCGGAAGTCTTGCCACAGGCGGATCGTTCGGTTGAAGGTGCGGCGCAGGGGCAGCATATCACGATCAGCGTGTAATCCGGCGGGGCATCCACCGGTTTTCATATGGCGTTTTTACGCCCCATCCCCGATAACACCCCTATGACAACCCGCTTGCCCATTG
>WGBJ01000217.1 GCA_015494385.1 Marinosulfonomonas sp. | reverse complement strand
TTGCACCCGTTCATTCACACCGTGGAACGTGTTGCCATCGAACAGGATATTGCGGAACGACCAGTAATCCAGATCGGCGTGGGTTGTATCCACCCTGTCCGCCCGCGTGATTGTCCCCGCAACGGAACGGAACGAATTGCCTGTAATGGTCAGCCCGTCGATTGAATGGCCTGTTCCATAAGGGGTGATCACAATCCAGCTGAACCAGTTGGCCGCGTCACTGGCCATGAAAACATTGTCTGTAATCGTCAGCCCGCCAAAGGAATAACCGGACACCAGATCGGGGTTGGCATCATGTTCGTTCGTCATTTCGATGAACGTGTTGTCAATATAATTGCCATCAACGATCGTATTCACAGTCCGGCTGGTAAACACCACCCCGGCGGTGCGCAGACCGGCGGTTTCGTTATCGCCCTGATACCAGTGGTTGCCGGTCATGATGGTGCCGGTGCCACCAATCACCGCGAAATGGGCGAAACGATGTACCTGATTGTTGCGGATTTTCGCATCGTTCTTGTTGACGTTCAGCATCACCGTGGTGCGATCCTGCGCCCGCAACCCCATTTCGCTCGAGATAAACTGGTTGCCGTCAATATGCAGATCCTGACAGCCAATCCCCGCCGAGGTAATCCCCCGATCCTTTGGCCGCGAAATGCTGCTGTTGCGGATCTGGAACATCCGGCCATCCATCGGCAGCATAACCCCGCTGGCATCACCGTTGCACAGCAGTTCGATCTGGTTCAGTTCAAACCGGCTCATCTTGACGAAACCGCCAAAATCCAGCGCATATTTGAACCGCTTGAACGTATAGGTCTGCGTCCCTGCCGCCCCGTATAAGGCATGGTTCAGCGTCACGGTTCCCGCACCGATATTCACCGCACGCACATAAACCTCGCGGCCAACACCGGCCCCTTCCACCAGTGAGCCGACCTTGATATTGGCCACATTCGCAACGGCTGTCAGGGTTTTCGGATCCGCTGCGGAATAGGTCGCCGCCGACGTTACCACATCCGTATCCCACGCGGGTCCGGCAATGATATTGAACTGCCCGTTATGCAGCACCCGGCGTGATTCAAATGTATCGCGGTTGGCCACCGCCGCCTGTACATCAATCGGCGCGGTCAGCTCGACCCGACGTCCACACATATCCAGCGATTCATGATCGGAATAGTTCAACAGGGTTTGCAGCGCCTTCTTGATCGCCAGCTCTTCGTCACCAAAGGCGTTGATATAGGTCGGCAGATCAAAGTTCTTGCGCAGCACCAGTCGCTTGGCAACCGGCATCAATACCGTACCTTCAAACCGCACAGGGTTTTCAAAGGTCACATGATCCGCCAGATAATAGGTGCCTGCCGAAATCAGCACACGCCGCCCGTTCGCGGCTGCATCCGCCGCCTCGAACGCGGCCTGATCATCGGTCACCCCGTCGCCAATCGCGCCGTAATCCTTCACATCAACCCAGTCCATCATGTCGCGCAGGAACGCGCCGGTGATGTCCTCGATCTGGAAATCGTCAATGCGGATCACCCCGCCGGTCGGCCCCGTCAAATCCAGCCCGAAATGCCCGTAAACCGGCGCACTGCCCCATTGCATGTCCACACCGTTGCGCACACCCGTGCCGACAATCGCCGAAACCGTCACCACCTCGCCATAAGAGGTCAGCGTCACACTCGGCCCGACCTCGACCAGACCCGGCACATGATTGTCAGCCGCATCCCCGGCCCAACCGGCGATGCGCACATCCATCAGGTTGCCGCTCATCGCCTTGACCTTGACAGTGATGCGCAAATAGCACCCCGGCAGGATCGGCGTCTGCCCCATATAGCGCAGCTTTTGTATGGCCGTGGTTTTCTCCAGCTCAAGACAGCCGGCAAAATCCGCATCCGCCGGCACAAAGGCCGCATTGGCCGCATTCGCATAGGTATCCTGCCCCGCCAGCCCGTCCTGACTGGACCAGACATTCAACCCGCTGGCAAACTCTGGCGGTGTAAAAACCAACCCGTCGGTGATCGCTTTGTTCATCCTAACCCCTTTCCACATATCCGGAAGCGCGCGCTGGCACACAGCACCGCGAATGGGGCCACTGGCCGCCATCAATCCGCTCAAATTTCAGTTGTTTCTTGAAAGTCCGGACCCTTTGGCCCGAATTGGGGATAGATGTATCAAAGCGGGGTTAACCAGCCTTAACCATTGCGTTCGGTCAGGCACACTTGCAGGATCAGGCCGGAATTTTCCGCACCGCAATCGCCTGCTTCAACAGGGCGTTATTACAGCGCCCTTTTCGGGCATCCTCGAATGCCAGAACTTCAAAGGTGCTGTCAAAATAGGTAGGCAATTCGCCCGCACGCAGCAGGTAATCAGGGTTGAAACCCTGCGCCCCGTTTCGGGAATCCACCATAAACGTATCAATCACCAATACCCCGCCCTCGCGTAACGCACGGGCCAGTTTCGGGATCAAATCCCGGTTCAGGTAATTGGTCACAACAATCAGATCATAGCTTGCTTTGGGTGGGGAATAGTCATCAAGGTCAACGACTTGGCAATTCACCTTGCCTGCCCCTGTGATCTGTTCGGCATGGTGCTGCAACCGCTGCAGCCCCACCGGCGATATATCCAGCGCATCCACCACAAACCCGTGTTCCGCCAGAAACAGCGCATTGCGCCCTGTGCCGCAGGCCACATCCAGCGCCCGCTTTGCCGGTGCTGTGTCATAAAACCGTTTCAGCATGAAACTGGCCTCGCCCTTTTCGATCAGGTGATGGCCATCGCTATATTTCGCGTCCCACTTCAGCCGGTCCTTTTGCGCCATATCGGTTCCGCCTTAAACCAGCCCGCCCGCCAGCGCCTTTTCAATCAGCGCCACGGTTTCATCCACACCATAAAGCGCAATGAACCCGCCAAAACGCGGCCCTTGGGATGCGCCCAGTAGCACCTCGTATAATGCCTTGAACCAGTCGCGCAGCGGCTCGAACCCGTGTTCCTTGCCCACCGCAAACACCATGGATTGCAACGCATCGCCATCCAGACCGCCGTCCCATGCCTTCAAGCGCTCCAGCAAATCCTGCATCGCGGCGCGTTCCTTGTCGTCGGGCAGACGATAGGTTTTCTGCGGCTTCACAAAATCGTTGTAATACTTCACCGCGTAACCCGCTGCCGCATCCAGATCGGCATGGGTTTGGGGGCTGGCATCCGGCGCATAGCGCTTGATGAACCCCCACAGCGCATCCTTGTCCTCGGCCGCCGCCACGCTGGCCAGATTCAGCAACATCGCAAAAGGCACCACCATTTTGCTTTCGGGCGGGTTGCCCTCGTGCAGATGCCAGACCGGATTGTTCAACTGCGCCTTTAGATCCTGCGTCGGATAGGCCCGCAACTGCTGGTGATATTCATCCACCGCTTTGGGGATCACATCGAAATACAGCCGCTTGGCGGTTTTCGGTTTCAGATACATGAAATACTGCAAGGATTCCGGCGGCGCATAGGCCAGCCATTCTTCCATCGTCAGACCATTGCCCTTGGACTTGGAAATCTTCTGGCCCTGCTCGTCGTTGAACAATTCATACGACAGGCTGACAGGGGGCCGCGCCCCAAGGGCCGCACAAATCTTGCTGGATTGCGTCACACTGTCGATCAAATCCTTGCCCGACATTTCATAATCAACCCCCAGCGCGGCCCAGCGCATACCCCAATCGGGCTTCCACTGCAATTTCACATGACCGCCGGTCACAGGTATTTCCACCCGCTCGCCATCCGGCTCTTCATAAACGATCGTGCCTTTTTCCACATTGCGCTCCAGCGTCGGCACCTGCAGCACATGGCCGGTCTTGGGCGAAATCGGTAGGAACGGCGAATAGGTCGCCTGCCGCTCGGCCCCGAGGGTCGGCAACATGATCTCCATAATCTTGTCAAACCGCTCCAATGCCGTCAGCAGAGCATCATCGAATTTCCCGCTGGTGTAATACTCGGTCGAGGATGCAAATTCGTACTCAAACCCGAAGCTGTCCAGAAACGCACACAGCCGCGCGTTGTTGTGCTGGGCGAATCCCTCGTGCGTGCCAAACGGGTCGCGCACCTTGGTCAGTGGCAGGTTCAGATCCTCGGCCAGCATTTCCTGATTGGGCAGGTTGCCAGGCACCTTGCGAAACCCGTCCATATCGTCGGAAAAACAAATCAGCTTGGTCGGAATGTCGCTTAACGCCTCAAACGCGCGGCGCACCATCGTTGTGCGCGCCACTTCACCAAAGGTGCCGATATGCGGCAGCCCCGACGGACCATAGCCGGTTTGGAACAAAACATAGCCTTTTTCCGGTGTCTTGCCATTCAGCCGTTTCAAAACGCGGCGCGCCTCTTCAAAGGGCCAGGCTTTGGAATTCATCGCGGCTTCACGCAGTTCGGACATTTGTTTCACTTTCTCGGCAGGTTTTGGGCAATTACACCCGTCTTTGCAAACGTCCCTATTGCCCTGCCCCGCCCGCGTCAATATTCTGACCCGATAGAATACCCCATATTTAGGATTATATCGTGAACCAGATCCCCCATTCGCTGACCCCGCAGGATTGCCTTGTTGCCGTGATGATGGCGGTTTCCGCCTCGGATGAAAACATCCGCACCTCGGAACTTGTGACCATTCAGGCTATCGTCAACCACCTGCCGGTGTTTGCGGGCTATGATATGGATCGCGTGAAAACGGTGTCGCAAACCGTGTTCGACCTGTTTGGCGAAGAGGACGGACTGGACGCCCTGTTCGGCCTGATCCGCAATGATTTGCCCGAGCGGCTGTATGAAACCGCCTATGCACTGGCCTGCGATGTGGCGGCTGCGGATGGTCAGCTAAAAGAGGCCGAACTGCGCCTGCTCGAGGAAATCCGCTACGAATTCAACATCGACCGCCTGCACGCCGCCGCCATCGAACGCGGCGCCCGCGCGCGGCATGTGATGCCGTAACGCCTTTTAAGACCCATACAGCGTTGCCCATCTTTCAATCAGCGCCTGCTGCAACCGCTTGGCCGCCTTGTTCCACGACTTGGCCCCCTGCGGTGCCTCGCGGTCCGATTTGGCCACGCCTGCGCGGCGTTTTTCGTCGGCCATGAACATCGCAAATGCCAGTTGCGTGCCATCCGGCGTTGTCACATAGCCCGCCAGGGCAGACACAAAATTCAGCGTCCCCGTTTTGGCATGCACCTTGACCGGATGCCCCTTGATCACCCGCCCGTTCGCATCCCGCAACGCAATCGGTTTCAGCAAATGCGCCAGTGACCCGTTCGGCCCCTGCCGCACCAACGCCGATACCATATCGCCCGCCGTCAATCGCGAACCCGTGCCCAATCCGGAATGATCCACAAACTTCGACTTGCGCGCGCCAGTATGGCTGGCCGTCCAGTCCGTCATTTTCTTGGCCGAAGCCTTGAGCGATCCGACATTTCCGCTCCGCGCCGCACTGGCCGTCATGCCGATCGCCTCGGCTGTCATGTTGTTGGAATACTTCAACAAAGCCTTCAGCAATACTTGCAACGGATCGCTCTTGTGTTCGACCAGAACCGTGCCCTTGGTCGCCCCTTTGGACACCACTGCGCGCGGCAGGCTTATTCCCTGCGACCGCGCCATGGTCTGAAACACCTCGGCCGCATACAGATGCGGTTTTCGCACCGGCAACCAGCGACTGCCTTCGCGCCCCAACGCGCGCCGCGCCACGGTCCAACTGTCCACGCCGCCGGAATCCTTGTAGGTGTAGATCGGCAAATCCCGATCCACCACACGCATCTTGGCGATGCGCACGCTGGGGCGGTATTTCTTGGTCCGCGCATCCATCGCCACATCATAGCCACTGGCGCTGCGTTTCCATTCAAAATGCACGCGGTTGAAATTCAGGTTCAGCCCGCACACCGCCGGGTTATATCCCAGATAATCCGGCTGGCTTTTGTCGATCTGCTTGATAAAGGGCAGCGCGCTGGAATTCACCTTGAACTTGCCCGAAACCTCGCGCACCCCGGCCTGTTTTAGCGCCGCCGCCATATCCGCCAGATCATCCGTGTCCAGCGTCGGGTCCCCCCCGCCCACCAGCACCAGATCGCCCTTAAGGCGCCCGTTCACCACCGGCCCCGTTGCCATCAACCGTGTCTTGAAACGGTACCCCGCCCCCAGCGTATCCAGCGCATACAATGACGTAATTGTCTTGGTCACACTGGCAGGCGGTTGCGGTAAAACCGGATTGGCGGTTTCCAGTATCAGACCCGTCTTGGCATCGGCCACCACAAAGCTGACCTTGCCCCCCAACCGCGCCGCCGCGATCAGGGTATCCGCCCCCTTCACCGCCTGTTTGTGAAAATCCCCTGCCCGTGCCGGCGGCCGGATCGAAACCTTTGGCGCATCGCCCCATGCCACATCCGCAGCACTGGCCAGCAAAGCCCCTAAAATAAATCGTCTTGAAAATTGACCCTTCATAATGGCGCAGTAAACCAAACCTACTGACCAAGGACAATGCCATTATTGTGCTTTTCAATCCAATCAGCGCCCCCTACGGTCACCGGATATGTTTCGCGCCATTCTGATCATGTTCGTTGCCATGTCGCTGATCCCTGTCGGGGACAGCGCCGGTAAACTACTGGTTACACGCTATGGGTTTCACCCGTTCTTCCTTGCGTGGTCCCGCTTTGCCCTTGGCGCGCTGATGATCCTGCCGTTCCTGCCGCGGGGCCAGTTTGACCCGCGCCTGTTTCTGGACTGGCGGATATGGTTGCGCGGGTTGCTGATTGTGGGGGGCATCTCCTCAATCCTGACCGCCCTGCAAACCGAACCCCTCCCAACCGTGTTCGGTGCCTTCTTTATCGGCCCGATCCTTTCGTTTTTCCTGTCGGCATGGCTGTTGAAAGAGCCCGTCACCAAGGTCCAGACCATCCTGCTGCTATTGGGGTTTTGCGGTGTCCTTCTGGTCGTCAAACCGGGCTTTGGTATGACAGCGGGGCTTGGGTTTGCCGTCCTTGCAGGCCTGTTCTATGGCAGTTTTCTAACCGCCAGCCGCTGGCTGACCCACGCCGCCCCGCCCCGCGCTTTGTTGCTAAGCCACCTGACAATCGGCGCGGTCATCCTGGCCCCGCTGGGTCTGGCCCACATCCCGCACTTCACCCCCGCCATAACCGGACTGACACTATTTTCGGCCGCCGCCTCAATGGCGGGCAACCTGTTGCTGGTGATTGCCTACCGGCTTGCTCCGGCCTCGAGCCTTGCACCATTCGTCTATTTCCAGCTGATCAGCGCCACGATCCTTGGCTGGGCCGTATTTGGCGACTGGCCCGATACGCTCACCCTGCTGGGCCTTATGCTGCTGATCACAACCGGCTTTGGCTCGGCGCTGCGAAAACGCTAACGTGCCCACTCGCCCCGCGCCCGTATCTGGGTCGAGGACACATCCACCATCGGCACATTGATAAAACACCACGCGGGCGGCGGGCTATCCGCCAATATACCCGATTGTGTGCCACGCAAGCGATAGCCCTCGTACCGCTTGGCCGCCTTGGACATCCGCGCCGAGGTCCGGTCGCCGGGCCGCGCAATCACCCCGACGGGCACGTTTTCCATGATCCATTCCCAATGCTGCCAGCGATGGAATTGCGCCAGATTATCCGCCCCCATCAACCAGACAAACCTTACCCCGCGCCGCCGTGCAAATATCGCCTGCAAGGTTTCAGCGGTATACCGCGTCCCCACCCTTGCCTCGAAATCCGTCACCTTGATACGCGGATGGTCCGAGATCGCCCGACAGGCCGCCAACCGCTTCTCCATCGCCGCGGGCGCATCTTTCTTCAAAGGGTTCCCGGGCGACACCAGCCACCACACCTGATCCAGATTGAACCGCTTTAACGCCGCCTTGGAAATATGCACATGCCCCCTGTGCGGCGGATCGAATGATCCGCCCAGCAGGCCAATGCGCTGACCAGCGGCAGCAAATGGAAGCCCCTGCCCTGACACCGCCTAATCCGTCTCGCTCGATTGCGCCCAAAGGTTGATCGCCTCATCCCCCGCCAGCGTATCAATCTCGGCCAGTTCCGCCGCGCTGAATTCCAGATTACCGACCGCACCAACACAATCCACAATCTGTTCCGGCCGTGATGCCCCGATCAGGGCCGAGGTTATCCCCCCGTCCCGCAGCACCCATGCAATCGCCATCTGCGCCAAAGTCTGCCCGCGCCGCTGTGCAATCTCGTTCAACCCGCGAATGGCCTGCAACGCATGATCGCTCAGCATCCCGGGCAACAGGGATTTCCCCTGCGTGGCGCGGCTGCCTTCCGGCACGCCTTTCAGGTATTTCCCCGTCAACATCCCCTGCGCCAGCGGCGTAAACGCGATCGAGCCGACGCCCAATTCCGCCAAAGTATCCTTCAACCCGTCCGTTTCCACCCAGCGGTTCAGCATATTGTAACTGGGTTGATGGATCAGACAGGGGGTGCCCAAATCCTTCAATATCGCCACCGCCTGACGGGTGCGCTCGGAATTATAGGATGAAATCCCGACATAAAGCGCCCGTCCCGAGCGCACGATATAATCCAGCGCGCCCATGGTTTCCTCAAGCGGGGTTTCCGGGTCAAACCGGTGCGAATAGAAAATATCGACATAATCCAGCCCCATCCGTTTCAGTGACGCATCACAGGACGCCACCAGATACTTGCGACTGCCCCATTCGCCATAGGGGCCGGGCCACATGTCGTATCCGGCTTTGGAGGAAATGATCAACTCATCCCGATATCCGGCAAAATCGGTGCGCAGAATTTCCCCGAAAGCCTGTTCGGCACTGCCCGGCGGCGGACCGTAGTTGTTGGCCAGATCGAAATGCGTGATCCCGTGATCAAACGCCGTACGGCACATCGCGCGTTTCACATCATGCGGCGTGTCCCCGCCAAAATTGTGCCACAGCCCCAGTGATATGGCAGGCAGCCTGACCCCCGAATTACCACAGCGCCGGTAAACCATCTTTTCATATCGGTCATCCGCCGCACGATACGCGGGCGGAAACTGTTTTGGCGGACGTTTTGATTCTGTCATGGGGTTCTTTCGCACAGAGTATGGATCACCGTATGGATACCGGATGATCCGCAATTCGTCGAGATGTGCAATTCAAATGATTGCCCAGCGGCGTCTGGTTGGGTATCAAAGCCTTCAACACCAGATTCCCATTCAGGAGCACCCTCATGGCGGCCTATCAATACGTATACTTTATGGACGGCGTGTCCAAAACCTATCCCGGCGGCAAGAAATGCTTTGAAAACATCCGGCTGAATTTCCTGCCCGGCGTGAAAATCGGCGTGGTCGGGGTGAACGGCTCGGGTAAATCCACCCTGATGCGGATCATGGCCGGGATCGACAAGGATTTCACCGGCGAGGCCTGGGCCGCCGAGGGTGCGAAAATCGGCTATCTGCCGCAGGAACCGCAACTGGACCCGTCACTGGATGTGCGCGGTAATGTGATGCTGGGTGTGGCTGATAAAAAGGCCATTCTGGACCGCTATAACGAGTTGGCGATGAATTACTCGGACGAAACCGCCGAGGAAATGGCCAAGCTGCAAGACGAAATCGATGCGCAAAACCTGTGGGATCTGGATGCGCAAATCGACGTCAGCATGGAGGCCCTGCGCCTGCCGCCGGACGACGCGGACGTGAGCACGCTCTCAGGCGGTGAAAAGCGCCGGGTGGCCTTGTGCAAGCTGCTCTTGGAAGCGCCCGACATGCTGCTGCTGGACGAGCCCACCA
>WGBJ01000216.1 GCA_015494385.1 Marinosulfonomonas sp. | reverse complement strand
TGACGGTTCTCTGGACCTCTGAAAAAGCTGTCGAGGCAACGGGTGGCAAGACGGCTTGCAATTGGCAGGCCACGGGCGTTTCGATTGACACGCGCAGCATTGCGGTAGGCGAATTGTTTGTGGCGCTGAAAGATGTGCGCGATGGTCACGATTTCGTCGCACAGGCGCTGGAAAAGGGCGCGGCGGCGGCTTTGGTGTCGCATGTGCCCGAAGGGGTGCCTGCGGACGCGCCGCTGTTGATCGTGCCCGATGTGTTGCAGGCGCTTGAGGCGATGGCTGTGGCCGCGAGGGCGCGGACGGGTGCCAAGGTGATTGGCGTGACCGGCTCGGTCGGCAAGACCTCGACCAAGGAAATGTTGCGCTCGGTGCTGGACCGGCAAGGGCAGGTGCATGCGGCGGAAATGTCGTTCAACAACCATTGGGGTGTGCCGCTGACATTGGCGCGGATGCCCGCAGACACCGATTTCGCGGTGATCGAGATTGGCATGAATCACCCCGGTGAAATTGCCCCGCTGGCCCGTCTGGCGCGCCCTGATGTGGCGATGATCACCAATGTGGTGGCCGCGCATATGGCGGCCTTTGACGGGATCGAAGGCATCGCACGGGAAAAGGCCAGCATCATCGACGGGTTGCAAACTGGCGGTGTGGCGGTGGTGAACGGTGATCTGGATACCAGCGGTATTCTGACCGGATATGCCGATGATATGGGCGCGGAATATGTGACCTTCGGCATGGGCGAAAGCAACACCCACCGCTTGTTGAACGTTCAACAGGCGGGCAGCATGACCGTGGTGCGCGCGCAAGTTGGCGGTGACGAAACTCTGTTCAAAATCAACAGCCTGGGCGAACACTTTGCCATGAACGCCTTGGGCGTTCTGGCGGTGGTGCAGGCGCTGGGGGCGGATGTGGCGCTGGCGGCCAATGACATGGCCCTGTGGCAGCCCCCCGCCGGTCGCGGCACCTTTGAAACCGTTGTGCTGGACGCTTACGAGCCGGATCAGGCCGTAACCCTGATTGATGACGCCTATAACGCCAACCCGACCTCGCTGGATGCCGCGCTGAAGGTGCTGGCAGCCACACAACCGGCGGACGGAGTGGGGCGTATCCACACAGGACGCCGGATTGCGGTGCTGGGCGATATGCTGGAACTGGGCGAGGACGAGCTGGCGCAACACGCCGCCTTCGCCACCCATCCGGCGCTGGAAAATGTCACGCTGGTGCATTGTGCAGGGCCCCGGATGCGGGCGCTGTGGCAGGCCCTGCCGGATCACAAACGCGGCGAGTGGGTCGAAAAGGCAACTGACCTTGCGGCAACCGCGCACCGGTTGGTGGACGCGGGCGATGTGATCTTGGTAAAGGGGTCCAAAGGATCATTGGTCAGCGCGGTTGCGACCGCGATCCGAAATTTGGGCCAATCGGGCGAAATGAATAATAACAAAGGATCAGTCTAGATGCTTTACTGGTTATCCAGCCTGTCGGACGGCGGCGATTTCTTCAATCTTTTCCGCTATATAACCGTTCGTTCGGGTGGGGCGTTTTTCACGGCCCTTGTGTTTGGTTTCATCTTTGGCCAGCCCCTGATCAACCTGTTGCGCCGCAAACAGTCGCACGGCCAGCCGATCCGCGAAGACGGACCGCAAAGCCATATTCTGGAAAAAGCAGGCACGCCAACCATGGGCGGGGTGCTGATTTTGGGCGCGCTGACATTTTCCACGCTGCTGTGGGCGCGTCTGGACAACCCTTATATCTGGATGGTGTTGTTTGTAACATTGTCCTTCGGTCTGATCGGGTTTGCCGATGATTATGCCAAGGTCAGCAAGAACAATACCAAAGGGGTTTCCGGCAGAATCCGCATGGGTCTGGGCCTGCTGATCGCCGCGATTGCGGGGTATTGGGCCGCCTGTTACCAGCCCGATGATCTGGCCTATAAACTGGCGCTGCCGATCTTCAAGGACACATTGATCAATCTGGGTTATGTGTTCATTCCCTTTGCCATGATCGTGATCGTCGGGTCCGCCAATGCGGTGAACCTGACCGATGGTCTGGACGGTCTGGCGATTATGCCGGTGATGATTGCCGCGGGCACGTTGGGCGTGATTGCCTATGCCGTCGGGCGGGTTGATTTCACCGAATATCTGGATGTGCATTATGTGCCGAATACCGGCGAGTTGTTCATATTTACCTCGGCCCTGATTGGCGGCGGGTTGGGGTTCCTGTGGTATAACGCGCCCCCGGCTGCCGTGTTCATGGGCGACACCGGCTCACTGGCGCTTGGCGGGGCATTGGGGGCGATTGCGGTGGCCACCAAACACGAGATCGTTTTGGCCATCGTTGGCGGGTTGTTCGTGGCCGAGGCCCTGTCGGTGATCATTCAGGTGCTTTACTTCAAGCGCACCGGCAAGCGGGTGTTCCTGATGGCCCCGATTCATCACCACTACGAGAAAAAGGGCTGGGCCGAGCCGCAGATCGTGATCCGGTTCTGGATCATCTCGCTGGTGCTGGCGCTAATCGGGCTGGCGACATTGAAGGTGCGTTAAGGTATCCATAGGGCGGGGTTCACCCCGCCTTGGTTTGGTTAATAGCGGCGGGGTGAACCCCGCCCTACGGGCCGCACTGAGGGTTTGCCAATCTGCCCGCCGCGTCCCAGGGTCAGGACCTGTTAATCCTGCACCACTGGTTTGACAGATTTTTGTGCTGACAAGGCACGATGGCGCAGGAATAGTGGTTCTATTCCAAGACATTGTAACGCAGTCAGCGCGAAAATCCGTCAAATCCGCAGGACGCCGTTTTCCCTTCATCTCAGCGGCGCGGGCCGCTTGTAAACAGAACCACTGTTGACGGCGCGCCCCGAACCGCTGATATTTCGGGAAAACGGCGCCAGTGGTGC
>WGBJ01000215.1 GCA_015494385.1 Marinosulfonomonas sp. | reverse complement strand
TTCCGGATACCGTCGCCGGTACCATTCAACCCGACAACCAATCCATAACCGACCAGATCATTCCCCCGAACACCGTCGAATTCGACCAGATCTTTTATCCTGATCGGGCCCGAAATTGCGGTTGAAGACATCGCTAAAATTACTACGAAACAGGCAAGAATTTGTTTTATCATTTCAGAAAATCCACAAGGCTCATGCGCGACATGCGCGATGTTAAGGCATAAAGCGTTTCAAGTTGGGTTTGGACCTGTTCCAGTTCACTGGCGGCAGAATACGGATCAACTTCGAGCAGTCCGGTACGGGTGATTTCCAATGCCGATATTTCCGCTGTGGTTTGCACCAAAGCCGTTTCGATCCGGGCTTCAGCTGTTCCAAGGTTTGCACGCATGTTGGTTTGCGCTTCCCCGATTGACAATAACCCGTTACCGGCGCGCTCCAACAGCTCGGCCTGCCCAGCCAGATCCCCCGTGAGCGTGCCTTCCGAAACCAGCGCAGCCAAGGCCAGATTTTTCAAGGTTTCGCGAAATGTCGGATCGGCCGCAGTAACAGACATATCTACCTGTTGTCCCGCCGCAATATTGAACGCCGAAATGGAACTGGTTGACCCAAGATAACCCGAGGTTTCAAACCCCCCGCCTGCCAGATTGAACCAGTCATCAACCGCCGAAGCGACCCCGCCTGCCGTGGTTTGGCCCGCAATCGCAACCTGCAAATCTGCCAACATGGTGGAGGCAGATGCAACAGCCGGTTTGTCTGTTGCGGCACCGGCAAACAGGCTTCGCCCGCCGATCTGGGTATTCAGGGTTGCAACAACCGTATCAAAGGACTGCCGGACATCGGTTGCGATATTATTGACCTGGGTCTGGCTTGCGGCACTGCCGGTCAACAACAAAGTTGAAGCAGCTTTGGTCGTTTGGTCCTGCACAACGCCAAGGGATATTTGCATTGAATCCGAAAATTGTGCGGCTTCTTTTTGCGACACCTTATAGGATTCAAGTGTCTTCAACGATGACTCGATGCCCGAAATCACAGTGAAATCACCGGAAAAATGCTTGGACAGATCGGATACCCGACCCGAGGCAAGCTCGTTTCCCAAGCGGTTTGCATTGGTTTTCAGCTGATAGCTTTTGCGATTGAATGAAAAGCTCTGGGCCATATCACCGACGGAAACATAGCTCATGACTATATCCTCAACAGGGTTTGAATAAGATCGTCAATGGTCTGCATAACCCGCGCATTCGAGGCATAGGATTGTTCAACCAGCAGCAATTGCTGCATTTCGTAATCCGTATCTACGCCGCTGGTCAGTTCCTGCCCTTTCAGCGTATCGACCTTGGTTGACGCAAACGCGATATCTGCTTCGGCCATTTGGTGGGCAGCGCCGACTTTTGACAGATAATCCGATGATAACCCCGCGGCCGATCGCGAGGCAGCCGTAATATCGCCCGACACAGGAACCTGGGTTCGGGTCAATGCCGATGACATGGTTTGCAACAGGTTGGCATTGCCCACATCCCCTTGTGTTGTCGCGCCAATACCGTCGCGCAAACGCCAGATGGCCCCGCCTGATTCAGGGTCAACACGGGTGTTGATGGACAGGCGGGTTGAAAGGCCAGGCTCGTTCGCCGGATCAAAAAAGGCGTTGGCATCTGTGAACAGGCCAGCATCCAGCGGCGAAAGGGTTGCGTCAACCGCAGGGTCCTGAAACCGTTCAACCAGATCGCGGGCCAGCGCGTCCAGATCACTTTGGGCTGTGACGGCCAGATCATCGCGCACCTCGAAAGATGCCGTCAGGGTGCCGCCGGACATGATCCCGTTGTTGCCGGTGCTGACAGGGTTTCCGTTCAACGTCAGACCCGAAAGGGAACCTGCGGAAAATGTCATATCTTCGGTGATCAGGCCGGTTTGGGTAAAACCGATTTCCGCAGCACGCCCATCCAAAAGGATGGCCCCACCGGTTGTGATCAAAGCAATCTGGTCATGATCACGGGGTACAGCCTGCATCGGAACGATTGCGGAAATCTGGTCAACCAGTTGTTGACGCTGATCCATCAGGGCCGAGGCATCACGCCCGCTGCTTTTCTGTGTCAGAATGGCGTGGTTCAATTGCTCGATATTCTTGAGCGAGCTGTTTAGCTGGTCAACCTGCTGCGCAATACTGTGATCGGCATCGGTGCGCTGCGTCTGGATTTCACGCGAAATACTGTTGATGTGATCCGTCACACCCTTTGCATTGCGCAACACGTTTTGCAAACGGGGTTCGGAATCCGGTCTGCTGGAGGCTTCTATCAAAGACGCATCCAGCCCCGCCATCCGGTCAGACAGGGATCCAGCCGTTCCAGGCTCGCCCACCACCTCTTCAATCCGGCTCAGAAATCCGGCGCGGGTGGTCGCGGCCCCCAGATCGGCATCCGCGATACGCCGGTCCGCGATTACACCCTGATCGACAATGCGCGATACACCATCGATGTGAACACCGGATCCACTGCCACCCAGAACACGCGACGACAGATCAAGTTCCCGCCGCCCGTATCCGTCCGTTGTCGCGTTCGCAATGTTGGACGAAATCACATCCGCTGTGCGGGCCGATGCCGTTAACCCTGACAAGGCATTCGAGAGTGCGCTGGTCATGCCCATGGCCTAACCTCCTTCAAATCACCGTTGATTAGCGTTTGATGTTCGTTGTCTCTTGCAACATCTCGTCTACGGTCTGGATCACTTTGGCATTTGAGGAATAGGCGCGCTGGGTCTGAATCAACGCAGTCAGTTCGCCAGCAACGTCCGTAGTTGAGGATTCACGCGCATAGCCCTCGATCGAGCCTGTAGGCCCATCGCCCGCATCCCAAAGGAAAAAGGAACCGGAGCTGGGCGAGACCTGATACGTCTGGTTGTTCAATGAAATCAATCCGTTGGTATTGGGCACATCCACCAGCGGAATTTGATAGATACGACGAATGAATCCGGTATCATAGGTGGCGCTAATAAAGCCATTGTCGTCAATTTCAACCGAAGTCAGGTTGCCCACGGGCGAGCCATCCTTGGTGATCGATGTCGGGGCAAAACTGTCCGACAGCTGTGTCAATCCATTGGGATCCCCCACTTTACCGATTGTCATCGTCAGCGGACCACCATCAACTGTCAGCGCCAGAGTGCCGTCGGCTGCATTATATGCCCCGCCTGACACGGTTGTTACCGAAGCCAGTGTGCCCCCGTTGGCACGGGTGTCATCAAAGACCAATGTATACTGACCAATAACGGCGCCACCCTGGGCGGAATCCTTGATTTCCATTGTCCAGGTGTTGGAAGAACCTGTCGCAGGCACCGTCGGCGTAAAGGTAATATCCAGCGTTTCGGACGTGCCAAGGTTGCCAAAGTATTCGACAGACAGCGGTAACGGGTCACCGGATTCACCGGCAGCCGTGTTGGTCGCCGGCAGGTTTACCCCCAGGTTCATTTGAGTGGTCGGATCGCCTGCGGTCTGGTTCGCATTGATCACCACCGGCTCAAGCCCTGCAATCGTGTCGCGCGGATAGGTCGAGATACTGCCGTCGGATTCAGCCGGCCACCCCATCAGGACAAGCCCGGATTCGGTTTTCAACACACCGTTTGAATCCGTGTGGAATGAACCCGTTGTGGTCATCATCAAGGGCCGGTCGCCGGTCGTTGCGCCCAAGGAAACCTCGGCTGTGACGGGCAACATCCCGCGCCCGCCAACCGCGATATCCATCGCGTTCTGGGTTGAAACCAAGGCGCCGCGTTCCTCGATCAATCGCACGGTCGAGGCCCGCACCCCGCCTGCGGAATAGCTGCCGGAACCCGGGTTGTTATTGATAACAAGCGATTCAAAATTCGCCTCGGCCCGTTTATATCCGTAGGTGCCCGAGTTTGCGATATTGTCGGAAATCGTTGCCAGACGGGTTGCATTGGCCGACAGGCCCGCAACGCCTGCATTCAAAGAAGAAGATATAGTCATGGTGCGCCTTTCTGCTGCATCAACCACTAAGGTTTCAGGCAACATCAATAAGGGCGCGCCATTAACAGGCTCCTAACAGATAAAATTCAATCGATTTTACATGGTATCCGACCTTAACAGGATCAGCTCCATCCTGTTGTTGCGCGGCGACATCGGGTTTGTCACAGCCGGTTTTCGGTCGGCATACCCTGTCACACGTTGGATACGCTTTGCATCGAACCCGCCGCTTTCAAGCAATTGGCGCAGCTGATCCGCGCGGGATTGTGACAAATCCCAAACCGGGTTGTTCATCAGCACGACCGGCTCTGAACGTGTATGCCCGTTTACGGCCAGATCATTGGTAACAATCCCGAACACCTCGGCCATCATTTTCATAATATCCCGTAGCATAGGGGTAGGCGTTGCCGTGCCCTGTTCAAAAAGGGGCTCATCCTCAAGATCGAAAATCTCGATGATCAGACCCTCGTCCGTTAGGCGGGTCATAATATGGCGCATGGCGTTGTCCATCACCATGCTTTCGCCGCCACCACCGGACAACAGTGATTCCACCTCGGACAGATTATCCGAATCCTCGCTGTTTCGGCCACCGGATCCATCCAGCGCAGATGGCATCGTCACCGCCGCCCCTGTCCCGTTGCGGGCCAGCGTTTCTTCGGTAAAGACACTGTCCCCGCCAAAAGCACCATCACCCCCGCCCGAAATTCGGGCTAGCGGAATAGACGGACTAAAATAGTCCGCAATCCCTTTTCGTTGACTTTCAGTTGTCGCGTTCAACAGCCACATCAGCATAAAAAAGGCCATCATGGCCGTCACAAAGTCTGCATAGGCAACTTTCCATGC
>WGBJ01000214.1 GCA_015494385.1 Marinosulfonomonas sp. | reverse complement strand
GCCCTGTTTGTCGACCTCGATCTTGATGCCGGTTTCTTTTTCCTGATGGGCAATTTGCGCCAGCAGGGCCTTGGGTGTTACGCCCATCGGACTGCTGGTTTTCTTGACGAAATCGACCGACCGCTTCAGCCCGTCCGGCACAATATCCGCCGCCGCATAGCCTTCACGCATCTTGCGGATGGTGCCGGCGATGTCGATGCCCATCGGGCAAACCATCGTGCAGCGCCCGCACATGGTGCAACTGTCATAAACCAGCGATTCCCATTCGCGCAGCTCGTCCTCGGTTACGGCGGGGGGCAGCAGACCGAACATCTTGCGGATGCTGTGCAGCGGCGCCTTTTCCCGCTTGTAGGCCTTGACCATCGGGAACAGTTTATAGGTGGGCGTATATTTCGGATCCTTGGTGGCCATGTAGAAATGGCACGCCTCGGCACATTCGCCGCAATGCACGCAGGCCTCAAAAAACGAGGCGACCTCGCCATCGGTAAATTGCAGAAATTTATCGACGGCGATTTGGGCTTTGTTATCACTGCTCATGGGTTCATCCCCTTCCGGCCATAGGTCGCGCCGGTGTGGCCGCGCGACAGAACAAATGTGAAGGCGTGCATCAACCGGCTGAACGGGAAGTAGATCAGCCAGATATCGACGAACAGCATATGGATGCCGCGCAGCACGTCGTGGCTTTCCTGCAGGGCCAGACAGCCGGTCAGCATGACAAGGAACGTCAACCATGTACCGACGTGATCATCCCAATCGGAAATCAGTCGCATAACAGGGTCCGAAATCCGGCGCACCCACAGCACAATCAAACCGGCAAAGGCAATTTCCGACGCCAGGATAAAGCCCCAGCGCGGCAGCGGTGTCCACGAGACGCCCAGATACTGTTTGATGAAATCAATATGGAACGCACCAAAGAAGAACAGCACAAACAGGCCGATATGGAAGGAATAACCGCCGATGATATGGATCCATGTGCGCCGTGCAAACATACCACGCGGTATGAAATGGCGCAGGTTTCCCTTAACAAAGCCGGCAGCCGCCGACCCCTTTGGCGGCGAAATATCACGCTTGCGCCCCATACGGATCAGGCCGAATACACGCCATGCAGCGGCCAGCACAAAAACAGCGGCGGAAAAATAGAACAGCGGACCTTCGACAAATTGCAGGAACGTCATGATGTGCCCTCCTTGTCGGCAGTCTCGGTTGCGGATTTACCCGTCACCTCTTCGTACCATAGATCGTGGTGCGTCTTGGCCCAGTTTTCGTCCACCTGGCCCTTCAGCATGGAATCAAGCGATCCTTCCATCCCGACAGTGCCCACATAGATGTGGCCGAACAGAACCGAAATCAGCAGGATCGCCCCGCCAGCATGCAGGATCGTCGACAGTTGCAACCAGCGCAGATCTTCGACCAGCCACGGGAACAGCAACAGGATACCGGTCACGCTCATCAGGATACCGACAAGGACCACCATCCAGAACCATGTTTTTTCGCCGAAATTGAACTGCGAGGAGCTTACATGGCCGCCGAAAAATCCGCCCAGTTTCAGAATCCATTTCAGATCGACAATCTGGAAGAAGTTGCCGCGCACGAATTTAAAGAACATCCACAGCAGCGCCAGAATAAACAGCGGCCCGAACAGGTTATGCCCCTGCATCGAGGCACTGGTCAGAACCGAGTTCACCTCTTTGCCCAGAACGGGCACAATCAGCGGTCGGCCCAACAGGATAATCAGTCCGGTGATCCCCAAAATGATAAAGACAGACGCCATGAACCAGTGGGCAACCCGCTGGTTTATGTCGAACCGCGGCAAGGTCTTGCCGGAATATCCGCCGGGAATACGCATTTTGCCTTTGATCAGGTGATAAAGCAGAAGAATGACGATCACGCCCAGCGGAAACCAGCCAGCGTATTTGCGGATGTAGTCCTCGCGGATTTTGCGCCAGTGTTCACCCGTGGTGGTCATCACCGCCCCTTCGGGCAGGGCAGAAATCATCTGCTTGATGTCATTCGGATCACCGCCGCGAAAGTTGCGCCAGAAATCGGAATCAGAGTCATCCCCCAACGTATTCGGAGGGCCATCCTCGATACCGTCATCGAATGTGGCCGCTTGCCCCGGGGGGCGCACGCTTTGGGCATAAGAGGTGCTGGCACCAAACAGCATCAACAGCACAAGCAACAGGGTGAATCCTGTGGCCAGCTTGGCAACCGATGCGCGGGCGGGTGTAAGTAGAGTATCTTGCAAAGTATTTGACCTTTCTGACAAGGCTACGCGCGCGAAATCTTCGCGGCACGGGGCAGTGGCGCGCGACAGTTTGCGCGCGCCACGTTGTTTTCAGATCAAAGGATCAGCCGCCCTTTTGGCCATAGGCAGTGCCCCAACCCCAAGCGCCGGACCCAAAGCCGCGTGCCACGACCCGTTCGCGGTAGATGCCGGACACAACGTCCCCGTCACCCGCCAGAAGGGCCTTGGTTGCGCACATTTCGGCGCAGATCGGCAGCTT
>WGBJ01000213.1 GCA_015494385.1 Marinosulfonomonas sp. | reverse complement strand
GGCTTGCGCCGTGTGCGTTTCTTGGGCGTGGGTTTCTCTTCCTCGGCCGCGGCCTCGGCTTCAGGGGCTTCTTTTACGGCCTCCTCGGCTTTGGGGGCTTCCTCTGCATCCGCTTTCTTGCGACGACGGCGAACCGGCTTTTTCTTCGGCTCTTCGGCGGCTTCCTCTGGTGCGGCTTCTTGCGAAGCGGCCTCGTCGGTTTTGGCATCCGTTGCTTCCGCATCGGCCGCTTTGGTCGATTTGCGCGGGGCACGTTTGCGCGGCTTGCGCTTGGGCTTTTCGTCCTCGGCTTTTTCCCCGGTCTCGGCAGGTGCTTCGACAGCCGCCTCGTCCTTGGCCGCATCTTCTGACACAGCTTCACCCTCGGGCACTGCGTCGGTTTTCACCACTTCTTCACCGTTGTTCTGCGTTGCCTCGGCATTATCCCCGCCACGGCCACGACGACGACGGCGGCGACGGCGGCGCTTCTTGGGCTGTGCCTCGCCTTCCCCATCTTCAACGGCTTCCACCGGTGTTTCTTCCTCGACCACCTCGGCGTCATCAATATCATCCATGATCGCGGCGCTACCGGACACCACAGGCGCGCTGACCTGTTTGACAACGCGGCTGGCGGTTTTGAACTTCTCGATCGAGAAATCGGGCGACACAAGGAACGGATCGGCCTCGATGCGCACGGACATGCCGTAACGCGCTTCGATCTGGGCGATATGTTCGCGCTTGTTGTTCATCAGGTAATTGGCGATGCCCACAGGCGCCTTCAACAGAACCTCGCGGCTACGTTTACGCGTGCCCTCTTCTTCCAGCTGACGCAGGATCGACAGGGCCAGATTTTCATCCGACCGGATCAAACCGGTGCCGTGGCAATGTGAACAAGGTTGTGTTGTGGCCTCGATCATGCCGGGGCGCAGACGCTGGCGCGACATTTCCATCAGGCCGAAACCGGAAATCCGGCCCACCTGAATGCGGGCGCGATCGTTCTTCAACCGGTCCTTCAGGCGCTTTTCAACCGCGTTGTTGTTGCGGCGCTCGTCCATGTCGATGTAGTCGATCACGATCAGACCGGCCAGATCGCGCAGACGCAACTGGCGTGCCACCTCGTCCGAGGCTTCCAGATTGGTTTTCAGCGCCGTGTCCTCGATGCTGCCCTCTTTGGTCGACCGACCCGAGTTCACATCAATCGCCACCAGTGCTTCGGTAATCCCGATTACAATGTAGCCGCCGGATTTCAGTTGGACCGTCGGATTGAACATGCTGGCCAGATAGCCTTCGACCTGATAGCGGGCGAACAAGGGCATGGCTTCATTGTAAAGTTTCACGTTCTTGGCGTGGGACGGCATGATCATTTTCATGAAGTCCTTGGCCACGCGATAGCCTTCCTCGCCTTCCACCAGAACTTCGTCGATCTCGCGGTTATACAGGTCGCGGATCGAGCGTTTGATCAGGTTGCCTTCTTCGTAAATCTTGGCAGGCGCAGTTGACTTCAGCGTCAAAGCGCGGATTTCTTCCCACAGGCGCTGCAAATATTCATAGTCGCGCTTGATCTCGGATTTAGTGCGCTTGGCACCGGCCGTGCGCACGATCAGACCGGCCCCTTCGGGCACTTCGATTTCGTTTGCGATAGCTTTCAGTTTC
Source organism: Marinosulfonomonas sp. (assembly GCA_015494385.1). Classification (GTDB taxonomy): domain Bacteria; phylum Pseudomonadota; class Alphaproteobacteria; order Rhodobacterales; family Rhodobacteraceae; genus Profundibacter. Next base: position 5,826 of record WGBJ01000213.1, on the reverse strand, counting down.
TTGCGGTCGGCGGCGTTGGTGATTTTGCGGGAAATGCCGCCGCCACGCGCGGTGTTGGGCATCAATACGCAATACCGGCCAGCCAGCGACAGATAGGTGGTCAGGGCCGCGCCCTTGTTGCCGCGTTCCTCTTTCACCACTTGCACCAGAAGGATCTGGCGAACCTTGATCACTTCCTGGATTTTATAGCGGCGCGGACGGGGTTTGCGCACGGGGCGCAGTTCCTCGGGGGCGTCATCATCGGCCACCGATTCAATCCGGTCGTCTTTTTCGGTGGCTTCCAGCGGCTCATCTTCGTCGTCCGCGTCTACCGGCGTGTCGGCATCGTCTGCCTTCACGTCTTCATCCGCCGCATCTGCCGGCGCTTCGTTCTTGGCGGCCTCGTCGGCCTCGCCGGATTCTGGCGTGTCTACCGGTGTTTCGGCGACAAGTTCCATTGGCGATGATCCCTCGACGGACTCTTCGCCCAGATCGACCACATCCATACCGGATGCGCCGTTGTTCTCGACTTCTTTGGTCTCGACGGAATCGTCCGACTTGACCTCTTCGGCCTTGCTGCGCGAACGCGAGCGGCGGCGGCGTTTTGGTTTGGGTTTCTCGTCTTCCTCGGCCATTGCCTTGGCGTAGGCGCGTTCCTCGGCCAGCAGGGCCTCGCGGTCGGCGACGGGGATCTGGTAATAATCGGGATGGATTTCCGAAAACGCCAGAAAACCATGCCGGTTTCCGCCGTAGTCTATGAACGCCGCCTGTAGCGACGGTTCAACCCGTGTAACTTTTGCCAGATATATGTTGCCAGCTAGCTGGCGTTTGTTTTCAGACTCAAAGTCGAATTCCTCAACCTTGGTTCCATCAACCACCACAACGCGGGTTTCTTCCGCGTGGGTGGCATCGATAAGCATCTTTTTAGCCATGTTTTCTCATTGCACCGCGGCAATCGCCGTAGCCCCGGGGGGCTTTTTGATTGCAGGGGGTGTCTTGTAAGGGCGAAGGGGGACGCGCAGCACATGCGCAGGTCGGCCATTTCGGCCCCTGTCGCAGTCTCTGAATTCTTTTCGCGTCGCATCGCGTTTCTATCTCCGGACGCCTATATTTGCGTCCAAACTGTTAAGCCCCGGCCAAGCGGCACAAGGGCATAAATACCGGTCTTTCGACCCAATCGGTCTGTTCTGTCGGGAATTGGCAGGTGTTTTTTCTGCGTAACCTCGGGAACAGCGAAACTTTTGTCCGGTGGTTCAACTGCTGTCGCGCTGACCACCTTGGATGGAACATAAGGGGGATGGGGGTGCAATTACAATGGGGAAAATGGTTAAAGCGCTGCTTTCCCTTCTTCTTGCCCCAAATACCTGCGCCGCAGGCATTGAAACGTCAAAACCCGCGGCGCATTTGATTATAAAGCAATAACGGTGGTTTACAGGTAATCCGACCGCTGCAACCCGTATTTCGCCATCTTTTCGTTCAGCGTACGGCGTGGCAGGCACAACTCGTCCATCACATTGACGATGCTACCTTTATGGCGGCGCATGGTGTTGTCGATCAGCATCCGTTCGAACGCCTCGACATATTCTTTCAGCGGCTTGCCCTCGGTGGTCATCACCGGCTGGGTTTCCTCGTTATCGGCCATCAGCAGGCTGGCAATGGTGCCCGAGCCACGACGGTTTTGCAGCACCGCCCGTTCGGCCACATTGATCAACTGGCGGATGTTGCCCGGCCACGGGGCCTGCAACAGTTGCGCGGCCTCTTGCGCCGAGACCTCGGGCGCGTCACAACCGTATTCCTCGGCGAATTGTTCGGACAGGCGGGCGAATAGCGTCAGGATGTCCTCGCCACGCTGGCGCAGCGGCGGCAGGGTGATTTTCATCGCCGCCAAACGGTAATAAAGGTCGGGGCGCAACACATCCTCGACGGTTTTATCCTCGGCCTGAAGGTTGGAAATGGCGACGATGCGGGTTTCCGCAGGGCTGCCTTGCTCGTTGATATAGGTCAGCAGGCGCGCTTGCAGGCCATCCGATAGCGCATCGATATCCTCAAGCACCAGCGTACCGCCACGGGCTTCCTCGACTAATGGCTGCGGACCATCGTCCAGCATCGGACCGAACAGGCGGCGGCCAAGTTCTTCTTCCTCGAACGCGGCACAGGACACCAGCGAGAATTTCTTGCCCGCCCGCGACCCGACGGCATGTAGCGCATGGGCCACCAGCGTTTTGCCGGTGCCGGTTTCGCCATCAATCAGCACATGGCCATCGGCCTGCCCCAGATCCAGAATATCCTCGCGCAAACGCTCCATCACGGGGGATGAGCCGATCAGCTTCTTCATCACCGCCGTGCCATCGCCCAATTCGCGGCGCAGCGCGCGGTTGTCCAAAGTCAGGCGACGGCTCTGGGTGGCTTTCTTGGCCAGCTCGGTCATCTTGTCGGGGTTGAACGGCTTTTCCAGAAAATCATAGGCGCCGACGCGCATCGCCTCGACCGCCATCGGCACATCGCCGTGGCCGGTGATCATGATCACCGGCAGGCCGGAATCCACGCTCATCAGCCGTTTCAGAAACTGCATCCCGTCCATGCCGGGCATTTTGATGTCGCTGACCACCACGCCCGGATAATCCGGCCCCAGCTTTTTCAGCGCATCCTCGGCGGTGGCAAAAGTTTCGGTATCAAAACCCGACAGGGCCAGCCACTGGCTGATCGACTGGCGCATGTCCTGCTCGTCATCCACAATCGCGATTTTCATTGCTTGTGCCATAATTCAGTGTCTCACTCGGCTGCTTCTGTTTCATCTAACAATATGGGCAACTGCACTTCAAATACAGCCCCGCCCACCGTGGCATTCCTTGCGGTCAACCGTCCGCCCAAGTCGTTCACGATGCCCGAGGAAATGGCAAGCCCCAAGCCAACTCCATCACCAGCCTGTTTTGTGGTGTAAAACGGCTCGAACAGGTTATCCAGATCCTCTATCCCTGCCCCGTTGTCACGCACCGTCAACAGCGCGGTTTCACCGGCCGCCAGCAGGATGTCGATCTGCGGATCCTTCACGGTTTTGGTGGCGTCCAGGGCGTTGCGGAACAGGTTGATAATCACCTGCTCAATCCGCACCCGATCGCCAAGCACCATCACCGGTTCGCGCGGCATGGTTTTGGTGATTTCCACATGGCGGCGTTTCAGTTGCGGCTCCATCATCGACAAGGCCGAATTGACCGCATCCCTCATGTCCAAAGGCGCAAACGCATCACCGCCCTTGCGGGCATAGCTTTTCAACTGCTTGGTAATCGCACCCATGCGTTCAATCAGATCGTCAATCCGCTGAAAGGATGAAACCGCCTCTTCCGGCCGTTTGCGGCGCAGCAAAAGACGCGCGCCGGCAAGGTAGGTTTTCATCGCCGCAAGGGGCTGGTTCAACTCGTGCGAAACCGCCGCCGACATCTCGCCAAGGGCGGCCAGTTTCGAGCTTTGCGCGAGGGTCTGTTCGGCCACCTGAAGGCTCTTTTCCGCCTTTTCACGTTCGGCAATTTCCCGCTGCAGCCGCTGGTTAAGCTGGCGGAGTTCTGCCGACTCGCGCTGGAAAAACCGCGACCGCACCTGCGCCTTGCGCGACAGGAAGAAAAACGTCAGCGCCAAAAGGATGGCAAATCCCATGATTTCCAGCGCCAGCACCCCGTTCACCCGCTGGCGCACCGACGCATAGGTGGTGAACGAGGTCATTTTCCACCCCTGAAAGGGTATCCGCGCCTCTTGCCGCATGACACCGGACCCCAGCAGATTTGCCGAAGCGGTCAAGGAAACCCAGTCGGTTGTTGTCTGGATTGACCGCTGGATCGCGGCGGCTGGAGAGCGCAGATGAAGTGCCTCTTCTTCGTGCAACCCCCGCCATGCGGGTTCGGTTGCCAGCAGAATTTCCCCTTCGCTGTTGGAAACAAAAACCGCATCCGAAATGCCGGCCCAGCTGTTTTGAAACTGTTTCAGGTCCACTTCGACAACGATCACACCGATCGGGCTGCCCGCGTATTCCATCTTGCGGGAATAGGTGAACATGACGGCGCCATTTTCGTCTTTGGTCACGGTGAAAATCGTATCATTCGACCGCACGGCATTAATAAAATAGGAATCCGACCGATGGTTCGCCCCGATCAGATTGCGATCCGAGGCAGCAACCACACGGCCAGAGTTGTCCAGCAGCAGCAAGGATGCCGCGCCGATCTCGTCGATATAGGAAATCAGCCGTTGCGAACTTTGGGAATAATCCTGCGAATTCAGCGCCCCGATCAGGGTCGGATCACGGGCCAGCAATTGCGGCACGATGGACGCGCGCTGCAATTCGCTGATCAGGTTCCCCGCATAAAGCGTCATGCGGACCTGCGCACGGTTGCGGGTGCTGTCGGTAAAGCGTTCTGTCAGCAGGGAGTTGGTAACCCACACAACCCCCACAGCAATGGAAATCAGCAACAGAATTGCAATCCGGACCCGCCAGGGGCTTCCCTGATGGTCCGGCTCAGTCTTTGCTGTATCGGATTCCCCGCTCATAGGGTCAGTCTACGCCTGAACGCATCCCGCCTCAAGCTAGGCCTGCTGCATCGCCCCGACAACCGCGCGGAAAAGCGCCTGTCCGTCGGTGCCGCCATGTTTGGCGTCCGCCGCCCGTTCGGGGTGGGGCATCATTCCCAGCACACGGCGGTTCTGGCTAAAGATACCGGCGATATCGGCGGTCGAGCCATTGGGGTTATCGGCATAGCGAAATGCCACGCGCCCGTCGCCCTCAAGGCGTGCAACGGTATCGGCATCGGCGGTATAGTTGCCATCGTGATGGGCAATCGGGAACATCACCTGTTCGCCCTGACTGTACCCCGAGGTATAGGCGCTGTCGGTGTTTTCCACCGTCAGGGGAATGGTCTTGCAGATGTATTTCAGGTTGGCATTGCGCAGCAGCGCACCGGGCAGCAGGCCGGTTTCGGTCAGGATCTGAAAGCCGTTACAAACCCCCAGCACATAGCCCCCTGCCCTGGCATGATCCACCACCGCGCGGCAGATCGGGGATTGCGCGGCAATCGCGCCACAGCGCAGGTAATCGCCAAAGGAAAATCCGCCCGGAACACCGATCATATCCAGCCCCTTGGGCAGGGATGTTTCCTTGTGCCAGATCATCGTGACATTGGCACCGGCGGCGCGAAAGGCAACTTCCAGATCACGGTCACAGTTGGACCCCGGAAAAACGACAATCCCGACCTGCATCACAGTATCTCGATGCTGTAGGATTCAATCACCGTATTGGCCAGCAGCTTCTCGCACATCTCGCCCACGGTTTTCTCGGCGGCGGCGGCATCGGTTTCGGCCAGATCCAGCATGATCACCTTGCCTTGCCGCACCCCGTTCACCCCGTCAAAGCCCAAAGCGTCCAGCGCGTGATGCACCGCCTCGCCTTGCGGGTCCAGAACCCCGTTTTTCAGCATCACAGTCACACGCGCTTTCATCCCCTGATCCCCCTAGTTGACAAGCGTTGGTTTGCCGGGCTGCGGCCCGTTCACCGGCAGCACACCCAAACGGCGCGCCACTTCGGTATAGGCATCGGCCAGATTGCCCAGATCGCGGCGGAACACATCTTTGTCCAGCTTTTCGCCGGTTTCGACATCCCACAAACGGCAACTGTCGGGGCTGATTTCGTCGGCCACGATCAGCCGCTGGAAATCACCGTCCCAGACACGGCCGATTTCGATCTTGAAATCGATCAGCCTGATGCCGACCGCCATCATCACACCGGACATGAAATCATTCACCCGCAGCGCCAGCGACACGATGTCATCCAGATCCTGCTGGCTGGCCCAGCCAAAGGCGATGATG
>WGBJ01000212.1 GCA_015494385.1 Marinosulfonomonas sp. | reverse complement strand
GCATAGGCGAACCCCACCGCCACCGTCGGGCGGCGTTCGCGCAGCATCTGCAAGGTGCGGTCGTAAAACCCGCCACCATAGCCCAGCCGCCCGCCATTTCGGTCAAACGCCACCAGCGGCACGATCAAAACTTCCGGCTCCAGCCACGCGCCATCCGCTGGCACCTTGGCCCCGAACGGCCCCGCCACCATCTCGCATTCCGGCGTCCATTGGCGAAACTTCAACGGCTTCCCCGCACCCTCGATCACCGGCACCACCACAAAACCGCTCTGCGCCATCCTGGCCATCACGGACAGTGGATCAATCTCGGTGCGGATCGGCATATAGCCCGAAATCGTCTGCCCCGCGTGTGGCTCTAAAAACTCCAGCAACCGCGCCGCGGCCAACTCTCCGTGCGCCGCCTCATGCGCCGCCTTGCGCCGCTCAAATCCCGCCTTGCGTGCGGCCGCCTTGATTGCCGCCAGATCGCTCATAACAACACCACCGAAGCCAAGCCCAGAAAGGCAAAAAACCCGACCACATCCGTCACCGTGGTCACAAACGCCCCCGAGGCCAGCGCCGGATCAATCCCCAATTTGTCCAGCACCACCGGCACCACAACCCCCGCCAGACTGGCCACCAGCAGATTGATCACCAATGCCGCACCGATCACTACGCCCAGCATCGGCATGCCGAACCACAGCATACCGATCACCCCCATGACCAGTGCAAACACAACCCCGTTCACCAGCCCGACCAGAACCTCGCGGCGGATCACCCGCCAGACGTTGGCGCTGGTGATATCCTTGGTCGCAAGCGCCCGCACCGCCACGGTCAGCGCCTGCGTGCCCGCATTGCCCCCCATCGACGCCACAATCGGCATCAGAATTGCAAGGGCCACGAATTCGGCAATCGTGTCCTCGAATTGCGAGATCACGAAGGACGCGGCAATCGCGGCAAACATCGTCACAAACAGCCACGGCAAGCGCCGTTTCGAGGTTTCGATCACCCGGTCCGACAGGCTGCCTTCGCCCACACCGGCCAGCCGCAGCATGTCTTCCTCGGCTTCTTCGTCCAGCACGGCCATAGCGTCATCAATGGTGATCACCCCGACCAGCCGGTCGTTCTCGTCCACAACAGGGGCGGAAATCAGGTGGTACTGGTTAAAGGCATAGGCCACATCCTCTTCGTCCTGATTGACGGAAATGGTGCGGAAACTGTCCTCGGTGATGTCCTGCAGTTTCATGTCCCGCGGGCTGCTCAATAGCTTGCCCAGCGTCACATAACCGGTTGGCCGCATCTTCGGATCAACCAGAATCATATGGTAAAACTGTTCCGGCAGATCCTTCTGGGTGCGCAGGTAATCAATCGCCTCGCCCACCGTCCAGTGTTCCGGCGCCACCACCAGCTCGCGTTGCATCAAACGGCCGGCGGAATCCTCGGGATAGGTCAGCGCCTGTTCAACCGCGACCCGGTCCGCATCTTCCAACGCCTCCAGAATCTCGTCCTGTTGCGGCGCGTCCAGATCCTCCAGCAGATCGACCACATCGTCGGTTTCCAGATCACGCACCGCCTCGGCCAGTTCTTCCGGCCCCAGGCTTTCGATCACTTCTTCGCGCAGGCCCTCGTCCAGTTCGGACAGAACCTCGCCCTCCATCTCGCCCTTCCACAGGCGCAGCAGGGCGCGGCGCTGTCCGGCGCTGATCTGTTCCAGAATATCGGCGATATCGGCCGAGTGCAGCGGCTCCAGCAATTGCGTCAGGCGCACGCTGTCACCCTGTTCGATCGCCTCGATCACATCGTCGATCAAACGGTCGCCAAGGGCAAAATCCTCGTCCAGCCCGTCGCGATTTTCCTGTTGCTCTGTATTCATGTTCAGTTCCTGTCCGACGGTTCTGGGTTCTACTTAAACAATCCTGTCTGTGAAAAACAGCGAAAACGGGGCTTCCCCTTGACCAATCTTGCGCCTAGTCTGGGACGCTGTGAAAACCCGGAGCACCCGATGACAACCGCGCAACTTTTGCTGGGCCAGACCCTGACATTTACCGCCGATCCGTTCCATGTACCTGTGGCGCAGGCCGCCCGTCATGAACGGCGCGGTGCGGTGCTGGTTGAAGGCGGGAAAATCACAGCCACCGGCACGGCGGATGATCTGCGTGCAGCCCACCCGCAGGCGAAGATCACCGATTACGGCGATGCACTGATCATGGCCGGGTTCATTGATACCCACGCCCATTACCCGCAGACCGGCATCATCGCCAGTTGGGGCAAACGGCTGATTGACTGGCTGAACACCTATACGTTCCCCGAGGAAATCCGCTTTGCCGACACCGCCTATGCCACGAAAACCGCCGCCCGCTATCTGGATCTGACCGCCGCCAACGGCACCACCACAGTGGCGAGTTTCTGCACCATCCACCCCGCCAGTGTGGACGCCCTGTTCGCCGCCGCCGCCACGCGAGGCCAGCGCATCGTTGCCGGCAAAACCTGCATGGACCGCAACGCACCCGATGCCCTGCTGGACACCGCCAAATCCGCCTATGACGACAGCCGCGCCCTGCTGGAAAAATGGCATGGGAGGGGCCGCGCATCTTACGCCATCACGCCGCGTTTTTCGCCCACATCCACGCCCGAACAGCTCGAAGCCCTTGGTGCCCTTTGGGCCGAGCACCCCGATTGCCTGATGCAGACCCACCTGTCCGAACAGGTCGATGAAATCGAATGGGTGCACAGGTTATTCCCCAAGGCCCGCGATTATCTGGATACCTACGAATCCTTCGGCCTGTTGCGCGAAGGTGGTCTGTTCGGCCATGCAATCCACCTGACCGAGCGCGAAAAAGCCCGCCTGCGCGAGGTTGACGCAGCCCTGATCCACTGCCCCACCTCGAACACCTTTATCGGTTCGGGGCTGTTCCAGATGGGGGCCTTGATGGCCGCCGGTCACCGTATCGGCCTTGCCACCGACACTGGCGGCGGCTCCTCGTTCTCGATGCTGCGCACGATGGCGGCGGCTTATGAAATCGGCCAGTTGACCGGCACATCCCTGCATCCGGCGCAACTGCTGTGGCTGGCCACTTGCGGCTCCGCCCGCGCCCTGCGGCTGGATGATAAAATCGGCAATCTGGCAGTGGGGGGCGAGGCCGATCTGGTGGTGCTGGATCTGGCGGCCACACCGGCAATTGCGCAGCGCAGCGAACGCGCCAATGACTTCTGGGAACAGGTCTTTCCCACCATCATGATGGGCGATGACCGCGCGGTCGTGGCCACATGGATCAATGGCAAACCCCTGCCCTGATTATCTTTGTTCCATAAATATCCGCGCCGCAGGCATAGAATCTCTTTCCCGCGCCTCGCCACACGCAGATCAGGCCGTAAAAATCACCGTTCCATCAACCCGCGTGCCAGCATATTCTGCCGCTCAATCACCCGAGGCAAATCAATCGTCGCCATCTGCCCGTCCTGCACCACCTGTCGCCCCTCGACAAACAGATCACGCACCCTGGTCGGCCCAGCCAGCAACAGCGCCGCCGCATCCCAGCTACCCGCACTTTCCACGCCGCTGACATCCCAAACCGCGATATCCGCCCGCTTGCCCACTGCGATCTGGCCACAGTCATGCCGCCCCAGAACAGCAGCCCCGCCACGGGTGGCGATCTCCAGCGCCTCGCGCGCGCTCATCGCGTCAGCACCGTTCTGCACCCGTTGCAGCAGCATCGCCTGCCGCGCCTCGGCCACCAGATTTCCGGCATCATTGCTGGCCGAACCATCCACCCCCAACGCCACATTCACCCCCGCATCCCGCATCTGGCGCACCGGCGCGATGCCCGAGCCAAGGCGGCAGTTGGAGCACGGGCAATGGGCCACGCCGGTGCCGGATTTCGCGAACAGGTCAATCTCTTGTGCGTCCAGTTTCACGCAATGGGCATGCCAGACATCATCGCCGGTCCAGCCCAAATCTTCGGCATATTGCCCCGGACGGCAGCCGAATTTTTCAAGGCTATAGGCAATGTCTTCGTCATTTTCCGCCAGATGGGTGTGCAGCATTACCCCCTTGTCCCGCGCCAATAGCGCTGCATCACGCATCAGATCACGGCTAACGGAAAACGGCGAACAAGGCGCGATCCCGACCCGCACCATTGCCCCGTCGCTTGCGTCATGGAACCGGTCCACCACGCGGATGCAATCCTCTAAAATCGCCGCCTCGTCCTCGACCAGAGAATCCGGTGGCAAGCCACCATCGCTTTCGCCGATGCTCATCGCGCCACGGATTGGATGGAACCTCAAGCCGACTTCATGCGCGGCTTCAATGGTGTCGTCTAACCGACTGCCATTGGGGAATAAATACAGATGGTCCGATGACAAGGTGCAGCCTGAAAGCGCCAGTTCCGAAAGACCAATCATGGCGGAAATCCGCATTTCCTCGGGTCCGAAATTGGCCCAGATCGGATAAAGCGTCTGCAACCAGCCAAACAGCAGGGCATCCTGCCCGCCGGGCACCGCACGGGTCAGGGTTTGATACAGATGGTGGTGCGTGTTCACCAGTCCGGGCGTCACCACACAGCCCTTGGCATGCACCACTTCGGCGCCATTTGTCGGCAGGTTCTGCCCCACCTCGGCAATCACACCGCCGGATATGCGAATGTCCCCGCCCGCGATTTCACGGCGGGTATCATCCATTGTCACCAACGTATCGGCGCCCTTGATCAGAATATCGGCCATTGGCTATTCCCCGGCTTGCTGCAAAATCTCCAACGCGGCGGCATGTATTTCGACATTGGCCGCCGCCAGCATCCGCCCGCCTTCATGCGCAGGGCCTCCGCGCCAGTCGGTGACAACGCCACCGGCCGCCTGCACCACCGCGATTGGCGCCTGCACATCATAGGCCTGCAATCCGGCCTCGATCACCAGATCAACCTGACCGGCGGCCAACAGCGCATAGCCATAACAATCCATGCCATAGCGGGTCAGTTGCACCTGTTTCTTGACCCTATCAAACGCAGCTTTTTCAACCGGCGTCCCAATGGCGGGAAAGGTGGTCAGCATAATCGCTTCGGACAAGGGCCGTGCCATTCGCGTTTTCAGATCATTGCGTCCGTGTGGTCCATCCACCCACGCCTCGCCCAGCCCGCCGACAAAACGCTCGCCGATATAAGGCTGGCAAATCATACCAAAAAACGGCCCCGTTTCATCGCGCACGGAAATCAGCACGCCCCACGTCGGTGTGCCGCTGATATAACCGCGCGTGCCGTCAATCGGATCCAGCACCCATGTCAGCCCGCTGGTGCCCTCGGAATAGCCGAATTCTTCGCCCAGAATGGCATCATCGGGGCGCATTTCGGCCAGCACCTTGCGCATGGCCAGTTCGGCGGCGCGATCAGCCACAGTCACCGGATCAAAACCGACAGACCATTTATTATCCGCCACCAGTCCTGAGACACGAAAATGGCGCAGGGTTTCCACCTGCGCCACATCGGCCATCGCATGGGCCGCTTTTTTCAAGCTGTCTTGTTCGCTTTGACTTAACACCGTCCGATCCCACCCTTTTTGACAT
>WGBJ01000211.1 GCA_015494385.1 Marinosulfonomonas sp. | reverse complement strand
GATGCGGACGGGCGGTTTGCCAACCGGTCGTTTATGATTTCGCCCAAGGGTGACATCGTGGCGCGCTATGACAAAATCCACATGTTCGATGTCGAGATCAGCAAAACCGAAACCTATCGTGAATCCGACGGCTACCGGCCCGGCGATCGTGCGGTGAATGCCGATACGGATTTCGGCAAGGTGGGGATGACCATCTGCTATGACGTGCGCTTCCCGCATCTGCACCGCACCTTGGCGCAGAATGGCGCGAAAATCCTGACCGGTCCGGCCGCCTTTTCGCCGGTGTCGGGCAAGGCCCATTGGGAAACCCTGTTGCGGGCGCGCGCGATCGAAACCGGCTGCTATGTTTTTGCGCCCGCCCAATGCGGCACGCATCCCGCCACCAAGGGCCGCGCCCGCAGCACGTATGGACATTCGCTGGCCGTATCGCCATGGGGCGAGGTATTGGCGGATGGTGGTGAAGATGTGGGTCTAACGCTGGTCGATTTCGATCTGTCCGAGGTTGACGCGGCACGGCACAAAATCCCGTCGCTGTATCACGACCGCGCTTTCAGGGGGCCGCAATGAGCGATACAAACGATCCCCTTGCCGTTGCCCTGTTCAGCGAGATTTTCATGGCCGACCAACTGGCCCGCAACCGTCTGTCCAAGGCGTTGCCCAAGGGGATGGAGCTGTCGCATTTTTCGGTGTTGAACCATCTGGCGAATGTGAACGCCGAACGATCCCCCGCGCAACTGGCCAAGGCGTTTCACGTCACTCGCGGGGCAATGACCAACACGCTGAACAAACTGGAATGGGCCGGCCATATCCATATCCGCCCCGACTGGGACGACGCGCGGCGCAAACATGTGACCATCAGCCCCTCGGGCCGTGTGGCGCGAGAGGTTGCGTTGAATGCGATTACGCCGATCATTGCCAGAGTGGTCGAGAAAATCGGCCCTGAAAAGGTGCGCGGTGCGCTGCCGGTTCTGCGCGAATTGCGCGATCAGCTGGACGAGGGGGTTTAAAAATCGTGTTGTCCGACAGCAAGAGGCCCCGGATCAGGTCCGGGGCTGCGCGGGTTTAGCGTTTCACGCTGGCCGTCACATAGTTCACCGACAAATCCCGATCCGACAGGGACCATGACCATGCAATCGGGTTAAAGACGAAACCGGTTCGGTCAACAGGCTCTAACCCTGCATTTTTGATCAATTCTACCAATTCGTCCGGCGTGATGAATTTGCTCCATTCATGGGTGCCTTTGGGCAGCCAGCGCATGATATGTTCCGCCCCGATGATCGCCACCATATAGCTTTTGGGATTGCGGTTGATGGTGGAACACAGCATCAACCCGCCGGGTTTCAGCAATTGCTGACAGGCGGTCAGATAGGCCAGCGGGTCGGCCACATGTTCGACCACTTCCATATTCAGCACTACGTCAAATTGCTCGCCCGCTTCGGCCAGTGCTTCGGCGGTGGTGTGGCGGTAATCAATGTCCAGCCCCTGTTGCCGGGCATGGATCTGCGCCACCGGAATGTTGCCTTCGGCGGCGTCGGCGCCCACAACTTCGGCCCCCAGCCGTGCCATTGGTTCGGACAGCAATCCACCACCACAACCGATGTCCAGCAGACGCAGGCCCTTGAACGGTTCCGGCCCTGTCAGATCACGGTCAAATTGTTTGGCAATCTGCTGTGTGATATAATCCAGTCGGCAGGGGTTCATCATGTGCAGCGGCTTGAATTTCCCGTTCACATCCCACCATTCCGCGGCCATTGCCTCGAATTTGGCGACTTCTGCGGGGTCAACTGTTGTCTGCGCGGCTTGCATTCTGAACTCCATGTGCTCAATTAGGGGGGTTATGAAACCTATATAGGCCTTTTATGGACAGGAACGCAGGGCAAAAAAGCGCATCCCACTATCTTTTTGCGCAAATCGCACCGTTTGATACGCGGATGCTGGACGTGGGCGATGGCCATCGCGTCTATGTCGAGCAATGCGGCAACCCCGATGGCGTGCCTGTGGTGGTGTTTCATGGCGGACTCGGCGGTGGTTGTAGCCCCGCGATGCGCCGCTATTTTGACCCTGCGGTTTACCGGATCATTCTGTTTGATCAACGCGGGTGCGGGCGGTCGACCCCGCATGCGGATGTTGAAAACAACACCACATGGCATCTGCTGGCCGATATTGAACGGATTCGCACGACGCTGGATATTGATCGCTGGCTGGTGTTTGGCGGCAGTTGGGGCGCCACGCTGGCGCTGACCTATGCCATCACCCATCCAAGCCGCGTGGCCTATCTGGTGTTGCGCGGGGTGTTCCTGATGACGCGGCGCGAACTGGACTGGTTTTATGGGGGCGGGGCCGGTGCGTTCTGGCCCGACCTGTGGGAAGATTTCGCAAAAATGGTGCCGATCTCGGAACGGGATGATCTGATTGCCGCCTACCACAAGCGTCTGTTTGGCGAGGATCGTAACACACAGATTGCCTTTGCCCGCACTTGGGCCGCTTGGGAAAATGCCCTTGCCTCGATCATCAGCAATGGCCCCTCTGCCCAATCCCCTGCCGAATACGCGCTGGCGTTTTCACGGCTGGAAAACCACTATTTCTTTAACGGTGGTTTTCTGGAACATGATGGCTGGATCGAACAGAACCTGCATAAAATCTCGCATATTCCGGCAACGATTGTTCAGGGCCGGTTTGACATGATCTGCCCGCCGCTTTCGGCGTGGACGGTTGCGCAGGCCATGCCCAAGGCCGATCTGCAAATGATTCCCATGTCCGGCCATGCCTTGTCAGAACCCGAAATTACCGCCGCATTGGTCCACACGATGAACCTGTTGCGGCGCAAACGTGATGTTTTGGGGATGTAAACCGGCGATATTTGCCTTGTCGTGGCTGTGTCGGATGCGATACCACGGCCCATAACTTTTTCGGAGACTTGTTAATGCGTATTGCGATGATTGGCACAGGGTATGTCGGGCTGGTGTCAGGTGTTTGTTTTTCCGACTTTGGGCATGACGTGGTTTGCGTTGACAAGGACCCCGATAAAATTGCCATGCTGGAACGTGGCGAGGTGCCGATTTACGAGCCGGGTCTGGATGACCTGATGGCGAAAAACGTCCGTGACGGGCGGCTTTCCTTTACCGGTGATCTAAAGGCGGCGGTTGCTGATGCCGATGCGGTGTTTATTGCCGTTGGCACGCCGACACGTCGTGGCGATGGCCATGCCGATCTGACCTATGTCTATGCGGCGGCCGAGGAAATCGCCGATGCGCTGACCGGCTATACCGTGGTTGTCACCAAATCGACCGTGCCGCTGGGCACCAACCGGCAGGTCAAGCGGGTGATCCACAAGACCAATCCGGAGGCTGAATTCGATGTGGCCTCGAACCCTGAATTCCTGCGTGAAGGGGCGGCGATCGACGATTTCATGCGGCCGGATCGCGTGGTGGTTGGCCTGCATAGCGACCGTGCCAAGGAAGTGATGGGCGATATTTACCGCCCGTTATCGCTGCGCGATTTTCCGGTGGTCTATACCGATCTGGAATCAGCCGAGATGATCAAATACGCCGCCAATGCGTTTCTGGCGACCAAGATCACCTTTATCAACGAAATCGCTGCGCTGTGTGAACGTACGGGGGCCGATGTCAAAGACGTGGCCAAGGGCATGGGCATGGATGGCCGGATTGGCGATAAATTCCTGCACGCCGGCCCGGGCTATGGCGGATCGTGCTTCCCCAAAGACACCAGCGCATTGGCGCGGATGGGGCAGGAACATGCGGTGCCGATGCAGATCACCGAAACGGTGATCAAGGTGAACGACGAAATCAAGCGCCGGATGATCGACAAGGTGATGGACCTGTGCGACGGCAGTGTGAATGGCAAAACCGTTGCCATTCTGGGCGTGACCTTCAAACCGAATACAGACGATATGCGCGACGCCCCTGCGTTAACCATTGTGCCCGCGCTGGTCGGTGGCGGGGCCAAGGTGCGGGCGGTTGACCCCCAAGGCCACCGCGAGGCCGAACATCTGCTGCCCGGTGTTCACTGGGTCGAGGATGCCTATAAAGCCGCGCATAACGCCGATGTGGTGGTGATCCTGACCGAATGGAACGAATTCCGCGCGCTGGACCTGAAACGCATGGCCCGCAAGATGAACACAGCCCGCATGGCCGATCTGCGCAATGTCTACAGCCCCAAAGACGCCAAGCGCGCCGGGTTTCAGGCCTATGTTTCCATTGGCCGCAAAGACATGCGCATAGACAAAGACGGCTAAAACCCCGATTATGGGGTAAGTGATTGGTTATTAAGGGCAGTTCGTGAATATCCTTGCGATAACATCCATGCGCAACGAAGGGCCGCATTGCCTGGAATGGATCGCCCACCATCTGGCGGCGGGGGTTAGGCATTTCCTGATCTATACCAATGATTGCGACGATGGCACCGATCTGATCATGGATGCGCTGCAAAATGCTGGATTAGTGACACTTATCCGGCAAACGCCCAGTGGCAAACGCACCGTGCAATGGCAGGCGCTGAAACATGCGGGGGATCACCCGCTGGTGGCGGATGCGGATTGGGTTCTGATCACGGATAGTGATGAATTTATCAACCTGCGCGCGCCGCTGGCCAGTTTGCAGGACATGATTGCAAAGCTGCCCAAGGGAACGGATGCGGTAGCGATGCCGTGGCGGCTGTTTGGCAATGCGGGGCAGATTGAAATGCGGGATGCCCTGACGATCGAAACCTTTAGGCGGGCCGCCCCCCTTGGCAACTGGTTGCCCACCACGCATTTTTTCAAATCCCTGTTTCGCCCCGCCGCGTTTCGCCAGTTGGGGGTGCATCGCCCCAAGCGAAACAAGGACCGTGTGCCGAACTGGGTGGACGGGGGCGGCAACCCCTTGCCGGAATGGTTCGCCAAAAAGGACGCGCGGATCAATCTGTTTGGCGTCGGGGTTAGCAATGCGATGGTGCAGTTGAACCATTATTCGCTGCGCTCGGCGGAATCCTTTATGGTGAAACGCGCGCGCGGGTTGCCCAACCGGACGGATCGCGAAATCGGGCTGGGCTATTGGATCGAGCGGAATTTCAACACGGTTGAAGATGACAGCATCCTGCAAATGCTGCCCGCCACCAAGGCAAAGCTGCAAGAGCTGATGGAGATTGAATCAGTCTCTAACCTGCATAAAAACGCCTATTTGGCCCACCAATTCAGGTTTCAAAAGATGGTCGAGGATCAAGATAATGTCGAGCTGTTCTGGCATTTGGCGCTATGCGGTGACAGCAAACCACCCGCATATGAATTATACCGCACACAGATCGACCGCTATTTGAAGGCAATACAAAACGATGGCAAATAACGGCATGTTCCAGAGACGCACCCTGAATGTGCAACGCTTCGGTGATGTTACTTTGCTGGATGCCATTGCCACGCCGGATGGTGCGCGGTTGTTTTTTGCTGCCAATACGCCGATGGATCAATTTCGGGCCGGAAAAGACACCAAGATCGTTGATATGCGCAGTGTGGGCGATGCGCCGATTTTGACTTGTATTACATCCGGAAGCGCAGCGGTTTCTGTTGGTGATACCGATATAGAAGTTGTGCCAACTGCGGCCGAAACCGACCTGTTCGAAGGGTTGAACGTGGGGTTTGCCATTCGCAATGGTGAAACACTGGAAACCACGCTGGACTGGTTGCAATACCACGTTGAACACCACGGAATGAACGCCGCCTTGATACTGGATCGCGCCCAGCCTGGAAGTGACAAAGCTTATGCGAATAAACTGAAAAACAAAGCGGCCAGGATCAAAGGGCTGAAACGGCTTGTCCTGCTGGATTCACCTGTGCCGCTGGGCAAACCCGAACTACCGCCCGAGGAACACCCCTATAATGTGCCGGGTGCACCGGGCAAGGACCGGATGGAGATTCCGCCCGCCGATCCGTGGACATCCCCGCTGGGTGAATTGCAGCTGTTTGAACTGGCCCGTGCCCGTTTTCTGAATACCGCCCGTGCCGTGATGACGATCGAGATGTATGACCTGCTGGTCAAACGCAAAGGGCCAAATGTGTTTGATCGCGCCACAAAGGCCAGCCATGGCTGTATTCAGCTGGACGGCCACCAGATTTACCCATGGCGTGTGCGCCCGAATCAGTCAGCACAGTTCGGAGACCACATTTGCCGCCAGTTCGATGCCAAGGGAACGCGCAAACGTTGGTGTGTGGCCCCCGCCGTGACCAAGGGAAATACGGTCTGGCGCCTGATCCGCGTGGTGGGTGCTCCGCCTGCAGCGGATGAAACAGCGCCGTATTTGCGCTGCATGGCCCTGCGTCATCCGACCGAAACCGTATCGAAAATCGTGCCCAAAACCAGCCTGATCGAAGATAAGGATTTGCTTGTACTGTCGCAAAGGGTTTTCAAACACAAGCCGGTGCGCAGCCCCGAAGAAAGCGCCGGAAAACGCACGTC
>WGBJ01000210.1 GCA_015494385.1 Marinosulfonomonas sp. | reverse complement strand
TTGTGCCACCAAGTCGCCATGATCTTGTTGTCTAAAGACGCAAATACATAACCGGAGTACGAGTGCGTGAGTAAGAAACTGATAACTGTCCTAGTATTTTTGTCCGCCACCTTTCTTTTTACATTGGACGCAGAAGCCTGTTCCCGCCGGACAGTTTCGGGTTCAGATAAACTAATTATGCCCGAGCGCCATATAAACGAATCGCTGTTGGATGCGGCGGTTCGTGTCGAAGTGAATTATTTCCGTTGTCGTGCAGGTTTGCGCCCGGTGCGGTCAGACTCGGGTTTGCGCAAGCTTGCCAAGGGCCATAGTAAATGGATGGCACGGGCTAGGAATATGTCACATACCTCTACTGTTTCCGGCCGTCGGACATTAGGCGACCGGTTAAAGCGTTCCGGTATCCGGTGGAAGGCTGCCGCAGAGAACATCGGTATGGTCCACCGTTTCCAGTTAGAAGCCCAACGGTTTTATGGTGACAGTTCAAGTTGCCAGTTTACCAATTCCTCCGGCCACAAAATCCAACCTCATAGCTATAAGTCACTTGCGCGCTATATAGTTAAACTGTGGATGGGTTCGCCCGGACACAGACATAATATTATGGACCAGCGCATGACGAAAGTTGGCACAGCAATCGCGCTTGATCGCAAAGCGCAGTATTGCGGGACATATTATATCACACAGAATTTCGCCCAATAAGTCGGAATCCTAGGCAATAAGATTGTAATCGCTTCCGGTGATCCGGATGATTATTTCGGATTGCGCATCGCCGTCAACCAATGCCCAGATGATTTGCCCTGTGGGTTTGTAAATCACAAATGCTTCGGACACGCCGGCGGCACCTGCGCCTGTCGTGTCGGCATAGTTGATCTGGAAATCACCGGCTGATGCAGCCCCGCCACCCCAGACCAAAACATCCCCTTCAGCAGCACTATAATCCTGAATCCAGTCTGATCCGTGGTCGGCGATACCGCGGTGATAAAACCGGTCCGCCCCCGCGCCCCCGTTCAGGCGGTCATAGCCAAATCCGCCGTTGATAAAATCATCCCCGTCGCCGCCAAAGATCAGGTCGGACAAGGCAGCACCATTGATCACATCATTGCCACCCTGCCCGATCAGTTCATCCGATCCGAAACCACCATTGATTGTATCGTTGCCATTGCCGCCATAAACCAGATCATTGCCATATCCGGCATCAACCGTATCATTGCCATCCCCTGCATATATGACATCGCGCAAGTCGTTTTCGGTTTCGCCACCAAAGATGAAATCATCCCCCGTGCCACCATTCAGGGTATCGGCCCCGTCCCCGCCATACAGCCAGTCATCGCCATCATTGCCGCGTAGAATGTCGTTGCTGTCCAGCCCGCGCAGCAGATCATCATTGCCCGCGCCTTCCAACACATCACCATTCGGGGTTCCCGTCAGCACCATGCCCGATACCGGCTGGTAGGTTCCGGTCCCGCCATTGCGGATTTCATACACCCACAATCCGCTTACACCTGTATTGCCAAGTGTTGTGTCCAATGTGGCGGGGTCTGTGCCGATTTCGAGCGTTTCTGGCAATCGCAATGCCGTGATGATCGCCCGCGCCCCGGCATCATCAAGGCTGGATCCGGCCGTCCATTCAATGTTCTCGTATCGGATAACAATATCGAAATCACCATTGCCACGGTCAATCAGCTGTAGCTGAAACAGGTTGGTCTGATCCGCGTTGCGACGATAGCTGCCGACGTTTTCCCAAGTGATCGTGACAGTGTCGGTTGTCGGGTCCAGATCAACCCAGATCTGCCCGCTTTCGGCGCCTTCACCATCAATCCTTGTGTCGATAATGGCTGGCTGCGGCACCCGCGGTCAGGGTAAACCCGATGATCCCCCATAGGACCCCGATCCGCCATACAGTCTGTATCCCGCTCCGTCCGGCACCAGCTGCAAGCTGGAAATTCCATTTAGATAGGCCCAGGCATCGCTTTGAAAAACGGCTATGTAATTGAAACCTGTCATGCTGCCCCCTTGCTGTGGTTCTGTGACCACGATGCAGGGGAAAACAGAAAAACAAGGGGCGTAAATGTGGCCACCTTTGGGCCTGAACGGCAAGTTTTCCGGGAATTTTATGTAGCAGGGTAATGATCTGTTAAGGGCGGCTGAGCCGGTGGCTGGACAGTGCCAGTTTTAGCATAAGCTGTTCGGGAATTGATTGCCGGTAAACCTGAAGGGGGTGCCGGAAGTTGTGGGTGCCTTTCAGGGTTTGTAAAAACAGGGCCAACCGGTTATGCGACTCTTCGGTTAGCCGTGTTGATGAACACTCCAGCGCCAAGGCCTGTTCCAGAAGCCACTTGTGATAGGTGCCGTCAAAAGCCGCCTTCAGACGGTTCAGTTTTTTGACAATGCCTTTGCCGGCCCCGAGGTAATTGCCCTTGTGCTGGCGATAGTAAACGGCGGGGGTTTGGTCAAAAACGATCTCGCCGCCTGTTCCTGTAACAAGCTGGTAAAGCCACCAGTCATGGAAACGCGGGGTGCGGGTTTGCAGATCGCGGGCGGCTGATTGAGCCAATGCAAGGGCGGCAGGGTTCAACATGATGGTATTGCCCGGGGCGATATTCTGCACCAGTGCATTGGCAAATCCGGTTCCACGGTGTGGGGGTTTTGTAATACCGCGCGGGTTCATATCCGCATCGGTGATGATCCGGCGGGCGGTGTAAAGCGCTGGGCGGCTGGCGGGGGTTTTTGACAGGGCAGCCACAGCGCGGGACAGTTTGTCGGGCATCCAGACATCATCCTGATCGGCAAAGGCAACATATCCTTGCGGGGCGAGGGCCTGTAGCGCCAGCATATTTTGCGCCACGCCTTTTTGCGGACCGGTGATTACGGTGACGGGAAACGGGGCGCTGTTGATAAAACGGGCCAGAATATCCGGCGTTTCGTCGGTGGACCCGTCATCGGAAATGATCATCTGTGTTGGTGGACGGGACTGGATTGTGATGCTGCGTAATTGCTGTTCCAGATAGGCAGCGCCATTGCAGGTGGCCATCAGAACGGTGATTGGATCGCCACCCATCAGCGCATCCACGGCGGAAGCTGGCCTTGCATCAGGTAATTGTGATGCTCGATGGCGCGTTCAATGCGGGCATAGAAAAAGGTGCGCCCGTTTTCCAGCACCAGACCCGATTGGCAAATGCGCCGCAGCAGGTCCATCGAATGGGACACCACAATCGCCCCGCTATGTTCCAGCCGCCGGTGCAGCATCGCTTCGCTTTTGGTGCGAAAGGCGGCATCGCCGACCGATGTTACCTCGTCAATCAGGTAGGTATCAAAAGGCACAGCCATCGACACCGCAAAAGCCAGCCGCGCCCGCATACCCGAGGAATAGCTGCGGAACGGCAGGTGGAAATGGTCGCCCAGTTCGGCAAAATCCTGAACAAATGCTTCCATACCGCGGGTATCAACCCCGTAAAGGCGGGCAACAAAACGGGCGTTTTCGGCACCGCTAAGATCGGGATGAAAGCTGCCCTGAAATCCGACTGGCCAGGAAATGCGTCCGTCCGATATAATTTCACCGGCGTCCGGATCAATCACCCCCGCGATCATTTGCAACAGGCTGGATTTACCGGCCCCGTTGCGCCCCAACAGCCCCACGGCCTCGCGCTCGGGAAAGGTAAAACTGATGTCATTTGCCACCACCTTGTGCACGCCGTGGGCAACAAAGGTTTTTGACAGGTTTTGCAGTGCAATCATCGGCCCGACCCCTGCTTATCGCCGGTCGCGCAGGTTATAAAGGATCAGCACCATAACAGCCCAACCCAGTCCCAGAAAGACAGCCATCACCACCAGTATCTGCGCCCGTTTCGGGTACAGCGGTTTTTCCGCCAGTGTGGGGGTAACATAAGCCGCCAGATACCGGCTTTGGCGCTGGGCGTCGGCGCGGGCGGCCTCGAGCGTTGCCAATGCGGCGACATAGGATTTCTGGGCAAACTCCAGATCCACATTCAGCCGTTCGAATTCGCCGACAAGGGCGGAATAATCCCGCCGGCCATCCCCGCCGCCGAATTTGGCGCGCTCGCTATCGATCCGTTCGCGGATCACCTGCACCCGCAGTTCCGCCTGTTGAATCCGCACGTCTACCGTTTCGGCACTGCGCCCGTTCGGCCGTGCCAGATTGCGCGACGTGCTGCGCAGCATATCCAGTGCAATCAGTTCATCAGCCAGCTTTTGCTGAAGCTGCCCCAGCACCCCCATTTCACCCTGCAAATCGGCCAGCGGATCAACGATGTGGGTCTGGCTGCGAAAGGCCTTCAGGGCTGACCGCGCCATTTCCAGCCGTTCCTTGGCCAGATCGAATTCCTTGCGTGCATAACGCGTGGTGTCATCCTGTGCGATCGAGGATAAACGGTTGATCATCCCGCTGCTTTCCTCAAGCACCGCCGCTGCAATATCGCGCGCTTCTTCGGGGGCAAAGGCATGTGCCTGAAGCGTGATCAGCCGCGTTCCCGGATCATAGGAAACCTGCATCATGCGCCACCAGTATTTTGTCAGATCCTCGATCGTGCCATCCGGATCAAACCTGAAGACAATGTCGTTTTCCGGTCGCGACCAGATTTCGCGCAAGTTCAGGCGCTGATCAACCTTTGCCACCAGTGCCTGCGACAGCAGAAATTCATACAGAATATCCGTATCCGAAGAACTGGTCGAAGACAGAGCCGACAGACCCGGAATCCCCCCCAGAAGGTCCAGCCCCGATCCTGCCTTTTCGGTGCGCACGGCAAAGCCGACAGTGGACGTATATTGATCGGCAGCGCGGGTATACAGATACCACGCCGCCATGATCAGCGGTGCAATGACGAACAGGATGAAACTGGCGTGGATCCAGCGGTGACGGCGTTGAACGCGCGCCTGCGGCACCGGCGGGGGCAACCTGTGCCCCGGTGTCGTCCGGTTTTGCACTGGCGCAGGAACGGCCTGAGCGGGCGAAACCGGAAGCCTGACAGGACTGTTCATAAAAGGAATCCCTTTTGCGGTAATTGCTTCTTCACTTCTTTGGCCTAAGCCCAAAACCTGAAGAAACAGCTAACCAGCGGGGATATGTTTTGCACCGGATTGCATCTTTTCGCGCCACGGGCGCCCTGATCCTGCGTGAAATGGCAACCACCTTTGGGCGCACGCCGGGGGGGTATTTCTGGGCTGTGCTTGAACCTGTGGCGGCGGTGGCTTTGTTGACCTTTGTCTTTACATTTGTGTTCGATCAGCCGCCTTTGGGCAAAAGTTTTGCGCTGTTTTATGCCAGCGGCTACCTGCCATTTATGCTCTATAGTGATCTGGCGCAGAAAATCGGCGTGGCCTTGCGGTTTTCGCGGCCCCTGCTGGCCTATCCGGCGGTTACGTGGTGGGATGCGCTGCTGGCACGGTTCATCCTGAATACGCTGACGCATTTGCTGGTGTTTGCGCTGGTGATCGGCGGGATACTGGCGATGTCGGGCCAACCGGTTTCACTGTCGTTCCTGCCCCTGTTCGCAGGCCTGGTTCTGGCGGCGTTGCTGGGATTTGGCATCGGGGCGATGAATGCGTTTTTGTTTGAAATGTTCCCGCTGTGGGAACGGCTCTGGTCAATCCTGAACCGGCCTCTGTTTATCATATCCGGTGTGTTGTTCCTGCCCGAGGCAGTGCCCTCTCCGTTCAGCGACTGGTTGTGGTTCAATCCACTTGTGCATGTGATCGGACTGGTGCGGGCGGGCATTTATTCGACATATCCGGCCGGATTTTCCGAACCGCTTTATCCGGTGTTTGTCACCCTGCTGGCGCTGGTGCCCGCGCTGATATTTCTGGGCCGACATGCGCGACGATTGATCAGCGAGGGGTGATTTTAGCCGTTGCTTAACTGTCGGGGTCTAGGGTGCCGGGGAATCGGATTGAATGTCGAAGGAGGGGGCATGTCAGGTGCAAAGGTGATGCTGCGGCGTCTGCAAAAGGCTGTGCGCACATTGGCGCTGCGGCCGTCGGAATGGGCGTATCTGTGGCAGGCCAAATCCAGCGGGATGTTTGATGCAACCTTCTATCGCGGGGCCAATCCGGCGTTGCATCCGTTTTACCGTCTGTTTCCCCTGCACCACTTTATCTTGCTGGGTGAGGGTGCCGGGATGCAGCCAAATCCCGAGTTTTCACCCGAGTCCTATCTGCGTTTGAACCCGGATGTCGCCGAAAGCGGAATGCGCCCATTTCGCCATTTCCTGAGTCGAGGTCGCAAAGAGGGGCGGCCAACCCGTGCTGCGGCGGTTGCCTGTTTTCCGGATTGTCCCAAGCAGGTGTTGCGGTTCGATCCCGATCGCAAACGGGCCCCTGTGGCGGTGGTTGTGCATGTCTATTATCCGGATCTGTGGGCCGAATTTTCTGCGCGGTTAAAGGCCTTGGAAATTGACTATGACCTGTATGTTACGGTGACATGGCGGGGGGCGGAAACAGATGGTTTGGCCGCCGATATCGGCGCGGATTTTCCCAAGGCATCCATTGTGCCAGTGGCCAACAAGGGGCGCGATATTCTGCCGTTTGTCACGTTGCTGAACGCAGGGGCATTTGATGGCTATCGGGCGGTTTGCAAAATCCATACCAAGAAGTCCCCGCATCGAAACGACGGGGCCAAATGGCGCCAACATCTGATTGACGGGATATTGCCGCTTGACGAGCTTGCCACAAAACTGGACGGGTTTCTGGCCGACACGGATGCTGGTTTCTGGGTTGCGGACGGGCAGCATTTCAAGGGGGCGCAATGGTGGGGATCGAACAGGGATAAAACCACCATGTTGCTGCGGCGACTGGAACTGGAGGGGGCTGCGGATGACCTGTCGTTTCCGGCGGGGTCTATGTATTGGGTCAAGCCGCTGATGCTGGGCATGATCCGCGCGTTGCGGCTGGATTCATCCGTGTTCGAGGCGGAAACAGGTCAGGTAGACGGCACCCTTGCCCATGCGTTTGAACGTGCGATTGGCGGGCTGGCGCAGGCGGCAGGAATGGCGGTTCGTCAAAGCAGTGAAATCGGCAGCAGGGCTGTGGCGCGCCCACTTGCCAAACCGAATTACACCAGTGCATTTTACCTGCCGCAATTCCACCCGATTGCGGAAAACGATGCGTGGTGGGGCGCGGGGTATACCGAATGGCGGGCGGCCCTTGGGGCGCGGTCGATGTATCCCGGGCATTTGCAGCCAATGCTGCCAGCGGATCTGGGTTTTTACGACCTGCGTGCGCCCGAGGTTATGGGGCAGCAGGCCGAAATGGCGGCGCAAGCGGGGATCGATGCGTTTTGCGTCTATCACTACTGGTTTGATGGCAAGCGGGTGCTGGAAACGCCGCTGGACAACCTGCTGAAACGGCCCGATGTGACGTTCCCGTTCTATCTGTGCTGGGCGAATGAAAGTTGGCGGCGGAACTGGGACGGGCTTTCGGGCGAGGTGCTGCTGGATCAAAGTTACCGCGACGGGTTTGAGGAAGGGCTGGTGCAATCTACCCTGCCCTATATGCGGGACGAGCGTTATCAGCGTCCCGACGGATCGCGCCCCCGTTTTGTGATTTACCGGCCCGAGGATATGCCCGATCCCATTCGCAACGTTGAGCAGATGCGCAAGGCATGGCGGCAGGCCGGTATTGGCGAGGTCGAGCTGGGCGCGGTTTCCTTCCATGTGAAAGGCAAGAGCGAGGTTGCAAAAGGCCTGTTCGATTTCTGGGTCGAGATGCCGCCGCACGGATTGGTTAAAGGCGAGGATTTCCTGTTTGGTGGGCCGCTTGGAAACCGGATGGGCGGGGCCACACCGGCAGACGGGTTTGACGGATTGATTTACGATTTTAACGCGGTGGCGAAACGGTCGGTCAAACCGGCGTATCGGCGGCAATTACCGGACAATACCATCGCAGGGATCATGCCCGGTTGGGATAACACCGCAAGACGCGGGCCAAAGGCGCATATTGCGTATGGGGCCAATCCGGCCAGCTTTCGTCAATGGTTGCGAGCGGTGCAGGAACACCGGTTGAACGAATCCTATCGGGGCGAATTGTTCATCAACGCCTGGAACGAATGGGCCGAGAAGGCGGTGCTGGAACCGAGCGAGACCTTTGGCAGGCTGTATCTGGATGTTTTGAAGGAAGCTTTGCGCGATGGCTAGACTGGTCCTGCATATCGGAACACATAAAACGGCGACGACAACCATTCAGGACACATTTCACGCCAACCGTGATTTGCTGGTGCAACACGGTGTGATCTATCCGGCGCTGGGCAATCACAGTGGACACCACGGATTGCTGACCGACTGGATTGCGCTGCCGCTGGCCTATGATCTGCCGGATGGCGGGATCGGAACCTTGCAGGCGCTGGCGGCCGAATATGTGGACAGCGATGTCACCCTGCTGTTGTCGAGCGAGGAATTTTCCCGCGGCGGCGGAGCCGGTGGTCAGGTGGATATGGCGGCGCTGGCCGGGGTTTTTGACGGGTTTGAAAGCATCAGCCTGATTTGTTTTCTGCGGGAACAATGGCAGTTTTTGCAATCGGTTTATCTGGAAGTCGCCCGCAGCCGGATTCCCCCGCGCCCGCCTGTTTTGATTGAACAGGCGTTTCAAACCGGAATGGTGGACGGTTTATGGTGCGATTATCTGGCCTTGTATGACCATTTGAAAAGCGGGTTTCACCCTAAGGACATTTACTTTGTTGATTTCAACACGGCCCGCGCCGCACCCGATGGGGTGCTGGGGGTGATGCTGTCATTTCTGGACCTGCCATTCGGGGTCGAGGCTTTGACTATGGTCAACAACGGGGTTTCGAACATTTCACCCCGCCCATTGCCGACTTGGGCCGGTTTGGCGATTGCAGGTGGAAACCCTGCCGACGACAACCTGTTTTCGGCTGTGCAAGAGGCCTTTGATCTGGAGTTCGGACCCACGGTGGAAAGTTGTCTGTTCACCCGATCCGAGATTGCGGCTTTGACTGAACATTTCCAGACGCTGAATTCCACACTTGTCGAACACCATCAGCAATTTCAACCCGGTTTTGAAATGTCCGTCACAGACAGGCAAGACACGCTGCTGTATCGCGAGGATATCACAACCCCGTTCTGGGTGCGTGCTGCGCGCCGGATATACCTGTCTGGTAAAGCGGGAACGGGATAAACAGGGTATGTTTTAGCAGCCGGTCCCGCGTAGCACTGTGCCGATGGTGCGCCAAAGTATATGCAGGTCCAGCCACAGGTTTTGCCCTGTGGCATAGGCCACGTCCAGTTGCACCCGCTGTGAATACCGTAACCGGTTGCGCCCCGATACCTGCCACAGTCCGGTCAGACCGGGGCGGCACTTCATATAGCTGGGCGCATGGCTGCGGTATTTCTCGACCAGCTCTGTCATTGTAATTGGCCGCGGGCCAACCAGACTCATCTGGCCGCAGAGGATATTCCAAAGCTGGGGCAACTCGTCCAGACTGGATTTGCGCAGGAAAGCACCCAGAGAAAATACGCGCGGGTCATGGCGCAGTTTTTGTGTCAGGCGCCATTCGCGGGCTGCATTCGGATTTTTCCGCAAGTGTTCCCGCAATCTGGCATCGGCCTGCGGCACCATTGTGCAAAACTTCCAGATACGAAAATGCCGACCACCCTGTCCGACGCGCTGTTGGGAATAAAACACCGGCCTGCCCTGTGCCATCAGCAACCCGGCAATGACAAGCACCAGTGGCACCGAAACAGGGAGCGTCAGCAGGATAAGAATGACATCCATCACCCGTTTTGCCCCGATGGGGGACCGGTGGGCCACCAAGGGTAAATTAGCAGAACTCCGAACAGCAACAACCGGCATAGGCATCCCTTTCTTTTCCGTGCCATCCTTGGCGCAAAAAAGTTAAGGAGCCATTTCCAAAAAAGCCGGTTTTAGTATTCAACCCCGATCTGGGCCTTGATACCCGAGCGGAAGGGATGCTTGATCAATTCCATTTCCGTCACCAGATCGGCAATTTCGATCAACTCGTCCTTGGCGTTGCGGCCGGTCAGAACCACATGGGTCATCTCGGGTTTCTCGTTGCTCAGGAAATCGACAACATCCTGAATATCAAGGTAATCGTAGCGCAATGCGATGTTGATTTCGTCCAGCAGCACCATTTTGTTGGCCGGGTCGCGGATCAGCTCCTTGGCCTTTTCCCATGCGGCTTGCGCCATTTCGGTATCGCGGGATTTGTCCTGCGTTTCCCAGGTGAATCCTTCGCCCATCGTGTGAAATTCGCAAATGTCGTTAAACTTGGCCAGAATTAGATCGCGCTCGCCGGTGGACATGCCGCCCTTGATAAACTGCACCACGGCGCATTGCATGTCATGGGCAATGCAGCGGAAAATCATGCCGAAGGCGGCCGAGGATTTCCCCTTGCCCTTGCCGGTATGCACGATGACCAACCCCTTTTGATCGGTCTTGGTCGCCATGATCTTGTCGCGCGCGGCCTTCTTCTTGGCCATTTTCATTGCGTGGCGGTCGGTGTCTTGGGTCATCTGGCACACTCCTGTTTCCTGACCCCCAAGGTGCGGTTTTGCGAGGCCGGATGCAAGAGCGGTTTCGACTATTCGCAGTCCAGTTTCGCCACCATCAACGCCGGATCACCCTTCATCGAGTTCGGGATCACCTTGCAGCCGCTGGCGATCTCGATTGCTTTGGCTGCTTTGGGGAAGGTATCGCCGATTTTAGGCAGGCGTTCGAAATTGGTGCGGATGGCTTCGGCATAGCCATCACGGATGCGGATTTTGAATGTGCTGCCGTCTACCGTGACTTTCTGGGCCTCGACCTGCATGAAGCGTGGATGGGGGCTGTCACAGCCGGTGACCAGAATCACCAGGGGAATCGTTAACCAAAATGGGAGTTGCATTGTGGACCTCGCTGTTTTGCCGCCAGAGTCCCCACTTTTGGTTAACAGCGGGTTAATTGATTCCGCCTGTTCCGAGAATCACTATGATTTTATCATTGGATGTTAATAAATAAGGCTTTTCACACAGCAACAGGGCGATACAGCCGGTTGGAGGCGGGTTGAAAAATCCTTTAATAATCAACCTATAGGCTAGTTCTCTGAAAAATAGACTTAATCGCATCATATTTCTGACAAATTCTTAAGACAGTTGTTGGCCTTGGCAATGGATTGTTGCCGGATAAGATTCAATAACAACCCGGGTGGGGCAGCTAAATGGTTTCTACGGTAAAACAGATTGATCAGACGATCGACCAAAGTGGTGAAGACGACTTTGTTGATGAACTGAAGCCTGGAACAGAGCTTCTTCATGGGCAGTATACCATTGAGGAATTTTTGAACAGCGGCGGCTTTGGTATCACCTATCTGGCCAAGGATTCGCTAGATCGCCGGGTGGTTATAAAGGAATGTTTCCCCAATACGCTGTGCCGTCGCAGTCAGGCGCGTGTTGGTGCCCGTTCGCGCGCACATCAGTCCGAGTTCAAGTCGGTCATTGATCTGTTTGTTCAGGAAGCCAAGAGCCTTGCGAAACTGCAGCACCCGAATATCGTCGGTGTGCATCAGGTATTCGAGGACAATGACACAGCCTATATGGCGCTGGATTACATCGAAGGTTTCGACCTGCTGGAAACGCTGGAAGAAGGCGGAGAAAAGCTGCCGCCGGAAGAGATCAACAAGATCCTGCGCAAGATCCTGGGCGCGGTTGATTATCTGCACGGACGCAACATCCTGCACCGCGATATTTCACCCGACAACATCCTGATAGACAAAAAGACAAGCGAGCCGCTGTTGATTGATTTCGGCGCCGCCCGTGAAGAGGTGTCCAAAGCCAGCCGCGTGCTGTCTGCATTGCGGGTTGTCAAAGATGGCTATTCCCCGCAGGAATTCTATGTAAACGGCAGCAAACAGGGACCATCAAGCGACCTGTATGCGCTGGCAGCGAGCTTCTATCATCTGATTACCGGCGAAATGCCGCCCGATTCCCAAACGCGCCTTTCTGCAATGGCGTCGGATGAACAGGATCCCTATGTTCCGCTGGCCGGTCGTATTGACGGGTATGACACCACTTTTCTAGAGGCGATAGACAAGGCACTGAATGTTCTGCCCAAGGATCGCATCCAGACAGCCAAGGAATGGCTGGAAATGATCAGTGGCGGTGTTAGCGAACTGCCTACCGCGACGAAAGCCGCGAAACCTGCTGCCGGGAAAGCTGCAACAACAGACAGCAGCGAGCCAGCCAAGTCCGGCTCGAAAATGCTGTTGATGACGACAGCGATTGTTCTGGTTACAGCAGGCGGTGGGTTCGCCGTCTGGAAGGGGATGGCCCCTGCTCCTGTCGAGGTGGCTGTAAATGAAGCTGTAGATACAGCAGTTGTTCCAGCAAATGAAACCGACACGGGAACGGGTATTGAAGCACCTGCTGTTGTGGCGGATACACCTGTTGAAGATACCACTGCGGTTGTTGCCGACGTTGTGGCGGACACGCCTGTTGAGGACACCACCGAGGTTGT
>WGBJ01000209.1 GCA_015494385.1 Marinosulfonomonas sp. | reverse complement strand
GTGCTGGCCGATATTGGCGTTCTGGGCACGCTAACCCCGCGCGACTTTCTGGCCGGCTATGGCGAGGTGGTGAAATACGGGATGCTGGGCGATCTGGATTTCTTTGAATGGCTGGAAATCAACGGCCCCGCATTGGCCGCCGGCGACATGGCCCTGCGGGCCGAGGCCGTGCGCCGGTCCTGTCAGGCCAAGGCCGACATCGTGGCGCGGGACGAAACCGAGCAGGGGGACCGTGCGCTGTTGAACCTCGGGCATACATTCTGTCATGCGCTAGAATCCGCGACCGGCTATTCCGACCGCCTGTTGCATGGCGAAGGCGTGGCAATCGGTTGTGCGCTGGCGTTCGAGGTTTCGGCCCGTCTGGGCTTGTGCAGTCAAGAAGACCCCAGCCGCGTGCGCGCCCATCTGCGCAATATGGGGATGAAGGTGGACCTGTCGGATATCCAAGGGAATCTGCCGGATGCCGATGCGCTGATTGCCCTGATGGGGCAGGATAAAAAGGTGGTGGATGGCGCGATCCATTACATCATGGTGCGCGGGATCGGGCAGGCTTTTGTCACATCCGACGTGGATGAAGCCGTAGTCCGGACCGTTCTGGAACAGGCACTCGCCGCCCGCTAAAGCGCTGTAATCTTCTTCTTGCCTGAAATACCTCCGCCGGAGGCAATCGCGCCCGACAGGGCGCGCGGGGCGACGCCGTCAGGCGGCGCAAACCCCGAAAACAAAAAGGCCCCGATTTTCATCGGGACCTTTGTAAAAAATCCATTTCCATTTCCGTTTTCTAGAACGGGATCTCGTCATCGATGTTGCCACCACCGCCACCTTGCTGTGGACCGCTGTCATAGCCGCCACCGGATGATCCGCCGCCATAGCCGCCCTGATCACCGCCACCATAGCCACCACCCGATCCGCCGCCACTACGACCGTCCAGCATGACCAATGTGCCGTTGAACCCGGACAGAACCACTTCTGTCGAATACCGGTCATTGCCCGACTGATCCTGCCATTTGCGGGTTTGCAATGCGCCCTCGATATATACCTTCGAGCCTTTTTTCAGATATTGCTCACAGACCCGCACCAGCCCTTCCGAGAAAATGGCAACCGTGTGCCATTCGGTTTTCTCGCGCCGCTCGCCGGTGTTCTTGTCTTTCCAGGTTTCCGAGGTGGCAATCCGCAGATTGCAAACCTTGCCGCCATTCTGGAATGTGCGCACTTCGGGATCAGCGCCCAGATTGCCTATCAATATTACTTTGTTAACCGAACCCGCCATGCGTGATCTCCCTTGCTTGCGTCGAATCTTATTCAAATTGTTTCTAGCGTTACATCACCCCATGTGCGTGAAGGAAAGGTAAATATCGCCTTCAAGTCGGCAATCTTTATGTATTGCAGGGGAATTCCAGCCATAAACCAAAGGTATATGCCGGGGAATTAGCCGTCTTTACACTCGTAGTTGTATGCCCGTATATCCGCCGGCCTATGGTTCCCGCAGGGATGAAAGGTCTATTAATTTACCTGTCCGGTGGGGGAACAGGCGGTGCGTTGCAATGCGACGCGATGCTTTTCCAGCTGGAATATGACATTGGTTCGGTGATGTGAACTGACCAGCACACGCATTGAGCGCAATGCCTTAAACCGCTTTTTTTTGCGGGGCGGGAAGCAAAAAATATTCAGGTGTTTTTTACCCTACGAGCATCTGATGACCCTTCAAAATGCTTCCCGCCAACCTAACAGCACCTGTGAACAAAATGATCTAGCCCAAACTGTTTGGCTTGTGTCTTTCCCTTTTGGTTTCAGTCGTTTGGCCTGCCTGAGTTTTTGTTAAGGACTATAGCATCCAGCAGGGTTGGAATTCCGGTGGGATTTAACTATATTGCAGTCAACCAGCATCGGGATTTTGAGCATGAAACGAATTATTGGGACTGCTGCAATTCTGTTGATAGGGGTAGGGGGACTGGCCGAGGCCAAGCCGCTGAACCTGTCGACCAAATCCCGCGTGAGCCTGTTTCGCTCGCAAACCTCTGTGTTGGATGGGCGCGCGGCCAGCCAATATTCAAATTCTGTGCGCTTGCAGCCAAAACCTGTGATCACCCCAAGCAAAGGTGGCACACTAAGTTATTCCGGCCGTTATAGCGGCCCCTATCTGGATATGGCCCGCGCGGCGGCGCGGCGGCACGGGGTTCCCGAAGATCTGTTCTTGCGGCTGATCCAGCAGGAATCTGGTTGGAACCACCGCGCGAAATCGCACAAGGGTGCGCTTGGGCTGGCACAGTTGATGCCGGCCACCGCACGGCGCCTGAATGTGAACCCGCGGGTGCCACGGGAAAATCTGGATGGCGGGGCGCGGTATCTGCGCCAGCAATATGACCGGTTCCGCTCATGGCGGCTGGCGCTTGCGGCCTATAATGCAGGCCCCGAAGCGGTGCAGAAATACGGCGGTGTTCCGCCCTATCGCGAGACCAAGAACTACGTCCGTAAAATCTGGGGCAGCTAAGGCGCTCGCTATTTAAAGCAAGCGCCAAAGTGAATTAAACGTCCGACAGTTCCTTTTCGTGCATCCATGCTGCGTGGCGCGGAGCCTTTTTGGTGCGGTCCCATTCGTTCAGCATGTCCCATTTCACCGCATCCAGTTTGGCCAGCATCGCGTCTTCCTCGGGATCGGGGCAGGCCAGTTCCAGACGATGACCACTGGGGTCAAAGAAATAGATCGAGTGAAAGATCGAATGATCCGTCACGCCCAGAACCTCGACGCCGTTGGCCTCCAGATGATCGCGGAATTTCAGCAGTTCTTCGCGGTCTTTTACCTTGAAGGCCAGATGCTGGGTCCAGATCGGGGTGTTCGGATCGCGGCCCATTTCGGGCAGGGTGGGCAGTTCAAAGAAGGCCAGCACATTACCGTTCCCGGCATCCATGAAAACATGCATGTAGGGATCCGGATCATGGGTCGAGGGGACATGGTCTTCGGCGATCGCCAGAATGAAGTCCATATTCAGCATTTTACTATACCATTCAACGGTTTCCTTGGCGTTTTTACAACGGTAAGCGACGTGGTGGATTTGTTCGATTTTCATCTTTGGCATCCTTATATGGTCCTGATTTGGGCAGGGTATTTCACAATCGTTGCATTTGCAACGATAATTGTGAAGGTGCCATGACAGGGGTTGTGACGCCTAGCGGCGTCACCGAACGCGCCCCTTTGGGGCGCGCGGGCCTGCGGCGCAGGTATTTCGGAAAAGAAAAAGCTAGCGTTCGCGTCTGAATGCTGACGGGGTTTGGCCCGTGTGGTGCTGGAAGGCGCGGGTGAAATAGGCGGGGGATGTGAAGCCCAGTTCGGCAGCAACCTGTTGAATCGGGGTTTTGGTTTCACTCAGCAGGCGGCGGGCCTCGAAGATCACACGGTCGCTTAGCAGGGCCGAAGCGGGCCGGCCACAGGCCTGATTGCAGACCCGTGACAGATGGGTGGGGGTAACGCCCAAAGCTTCGGCATATTCGGCGATATTCATACCCGAGCGATACTCGGCCTCGATCATTTCGGTGAAACGGGTGGTCAGGCGTTGGGCCGCATCGGGGGCTTTGTTATCCGCCTCGTGCAGCAGGATCTGGCGCCGCATCCAGACGGCCAGCAGGCCGGTGTGGTGGTGGATGGCGCGCACACGTTCCGGTTGGCTGCCTTCCAGTTCGCGTTGCAGATTGTCCAGAATGCCGGTGACTTCGGCCTGTGGCACCGCATCGCGGATGCGCAGGTGGGTGGGCATGACCGGCAAGGGAAAACCCAGGTCGCGCGGGATAAAGATGGCGGTGCCGAACACCTGTGTCGAGACCTCGAAACCATGCATCACGCCGGATGGGATGAACACCGCATTATGCGCCCCGTAACCGCGCGTGGTGCCGGCAACGGTGATACGCCCCTGACCACGGGTGAACCAAAGTAAAAGGTTGGAGCTGTAGCTGCGCATAGCCTCGACACGCCAGCGCCCGCCTTGGGCCAGTCGTGGAATCGGAGTCATACGGACTTCGGGTAGTTTGTTTGTTAATTCTGTCATTGTCTGCCTCGAGCGGTGGGCATTTTGCCCTTGTTTTCAGGCAGACTACGCCGGTAAGCCGCCGTGTCAAAACAAAAAATGCACGTTGAGGGAGAACTCGGCGGATCGTGGCCTATGGGTTACGCGGCGTCATGTATTTGCCAGCCCTTCATGCGGGCGCGAAACCATGTGCGTTGGCGTTTGGCGTATTGGTGGCTGGCGGTGCAGGCGGCTGCTTTGGCCTCTTCCAGCGACAGTTCCCCGCGGACATAGGCAATCAGTTCCGGCGCGCCGATGGCTTTTGACGACAGATGCGCGGGGTTCCAGCGGGGTTCCATTGCGCGGGCCTCGTCCAGTGCGCCGTTTTCCAGCATCAGATCAAAGCGCAGGTTGATCCGTGCATTCAGCCAGTCGCGCTCGGCATTGATCACAATCGGGGTGGTTTTATTCAACGGTAACAGCGGCGGCGGGGTCGCATCCTGCCAGTCGGCCAGGCTGCGGCCGGTGGCGTGCAGCACCTCCCAGGCGCGCTGCACCCGCATCGGATTTTGCACATCAATACGGGCGCGGGTGGGGGCGTCCAGATCGGCCAGCAGGGCGGGCAGCCCGCCATCGGCCAGCAGGGCATCGGCTTGCGTGCGAATATCGGGCGGGGTGCGGGGGATGT
>WGBJ01000208.1 GCA_015494385.1 Marinosulfonomonas sp. | reverse complement strand
CTTTTAGCCCTAATGTTGCCAATATTGTACGTCAGTTTCACGTCAAATAGGAGCAATTATTGCGCGTGCGAATCGCGCAAAAGGGCAATCGCGGCACGTTACCGAAATGGGGATAACCCTTTGGTATCAGTCTAATAACCCGCATTCGCCCGTAATAGGAGGACATGAGGCAATGGATAACAGTGCGAAGCTACAGCCAGAATCGGCGCCTATCGTAGCCTGCACAGTTTCGCGTGACGTATCGAATTTTGATCTGTTGATCGAGGATATGGAAGCCGAACTGGGCGAAAACTGGGGGGATCTGACATTCGAGGATGCTGCCGTATTCCTTGAACAACCCGATGCAAAGTCGCTGGAATTTATTGCCATCGCTGTTGACGATCAGGACGAAGACGATTTGGTCATGATCGGCGACCTGATTACCCAGGCGAACAACATCAATATCAAAGTCATCCTGATTGCCGAAGAAGTCAGCCCTGTTGCCCTGCACCAGTTATTGCGTCTGGGTGCGAATGATTTCATCCCCTACCCCCTGCCCGACGGCGAGCTTCACGAAGCCATTGAACGTCTGCGCCAACCGGAACCTGCAGCCCCCGAAGCCGTTGTTCCCGACGAAATGCGCAATACGCTAAAGGCCACCGGAAACTACGACGGTGTTGTTCTGCCCGTTCATGGTCTGGCAGGCGGCACAGGCGCCTCGACCCTTGCGGTCAATCTGGCCTGGGAACTGGCCAATGTCGACAAAAAGAAAGCGCCGCGCGTTTGCCTGCTTGATCTGGATCTGCAATTCGGGTCGGTTTCCACCTATCTGGACCTGCCGCGACGCGAAACGGTCTATGAATTGCTGACCAATACTGAATCCATGGACAGTGACAGCTTTATGGCCGCCTTGTTGCCCTATGGCGAAAAAATGCATGTTTTGACCGCACCGGCCGACATGCTGCCACTGGACCTGATCGAGCCGGAAGATGTGCTTCGTATCATCGAAATGGCCCGCACCAATTTCGACTATGTGATTGTCGACATGCCTTCCACGCTTGTCGCATGGACCGAAACGGTTCTAAGCAAGGCCCATGTTTACTTTGCAACTCTGGAACTGGATATGCGCAGCG
Source organism: Marinosulfonomonas sp. (assembly GCA_015494385.1). Classification (GTDB taxonomy): domain Bacteria; phylum Pseudomonadota; class Alphaproteobacteria; order Rhodobacterales; family Rhodobacteraceae; genus Profundibacter. Next base: position 18,911 of record WGBJ01000208.1, on the reverse strand, counting down.
CCCAGAACGCCCTGCGTTTGATCCGCGCGCTGAAATCCGAGGATCTGCCGTTCAAAAAGCTGCGCTATGTTTTGAACCGCGCACCGAAATTCACTGATCTGAATGGCAAGTCCCGCGTCAAGCGGCTGGCCGAAAGTCTGGACATCGACATTGAAATCCAGATTCCGGACGGCGGCAAAGTGGTTGTGCAGGCCGGGGACCACGGCGTTCCGATGGCCGAAAACGCCGCCAAAAATCCGGTCCGCAAGGAATTCACCAAGCTGGCCATGTCCATTCACGAGCTAAACCAAGCCGTCGAAGCTGGCCAGTAAAGTAGAAAAGGGAATACAGAATGTTCTCGCGTTATAAGAAAACTGGGTCCAAGGACGCCTCGCAGCAGGACGTTACCGCACCGGCGGCGGCGAAACCTGCCGACACGTCTTCTCTGCGCAAGGCTCCCAAAGCCCCCGCAGCCGCAGCCGTGCCCGATAAGGAACTGAAACGCAAAGAGCGGCTGGCGGAAATCCGGCTGCAATTGCATCAGGAATTGTTGGACAGCCTTAATCTGTCAGCCTTGGAAAACGCATCCGAATCCGATTTGCGTAACGAAATCACGGCCATCGCCTCAGAGGCGCTGGAAGAGATGAACGTGGTGCTGACCCGCGACGAGCGCACACATCTTTACCAACAACTGTTCGACGAGGTAACGGGCCTTGGCCCGATCGAACCTTTGCTGAAAGATCCGTCCGTCAACGATATTCTGATCAACGGCCCGAACCAGATTTTCGTGGAACGCGAAGGCAAGCTGGAACTCAGCGACATCACCTTCAAGGATGAACGCCACCTGCTGCGCATCATCGACAAGATCGTGTCTGCCGTTGGCCGTCGTGTTGATGAATCCAACCCCTATGTGGATGCCCGTCTGGCCGATGGCTCGCGTTTCAACGCGATGGTTCCGCCGATTGCGGTTGATGGCTCGCTGGTGTCCATTCGTAAATTTAAAAAGGACAAGCTGGGCATTGACGATCTGGTGGCCTTTGGCGCCTTTTCCGAGGAAATGGCCGCTTACTTGCAGGCCGCAGTGGCTTGCCGTCTGAACATCGTCGTGTCAGGTGGTACCGGCTCCGGTAAAACCACCACCCTGAACGCGCTGTCGTCCTTTATCGACAACGCCGAACGTATCCTGACAATCGAGGATACGGCGGAACTTCAATTGCAGCAGGTCCATGTGGGCCGGATGGAAAGCCGCCCGCCAAACGTGGAAGGCAAAGGCGAGGTTTCACCGCGCGACTGTCTGAAAAACGCCCTGCGGATGCGTCCTGACCGGATTATCGTGGGGGAAACGCGTGGCGAAGAAGTGATCGACATGCTGCAGGCCATGAACACCGGCCACGATGGCTCGATGACCACGATCCACGCCAACTCGGCGCGCGATGGTGTGTCGCGGATGGAAAACATGATCGCCATGTCGGGCATTGAAATGCCGCTGAAAGCGGTGCGTAGCCAGATTTCCTCGGCTGTGAACCTGATTGTGCAGGTCAGCCGTTTGCAGGATGGTTCGCGCCGGATGACATCCGTCACGGAAATCACCGGGATGGAGGGCGAAGTGATCTCGATGCAGGAAGTGTTCAAATTCCAGCGCGTCGGCCTGACCCCGGAAAACAAAATTCTTGGCCATTTCACAGCCACCGGCGTGCGTTCGCACTATTCCGAACGCTTCCGCATGTGGGGCTATGATCTGCCTGCATCCTTGTTCGAACCTTTTGTGGCGGAGTAATACACAATGTCGATTAACGGAGAATTCATCGTCTACGGCTTGATCTTCATTGCCGTTCTGTTTCTGGTCGAGGGTATTTACCTAACCGTATTCGGCAAATCGATCAGCCTGAACAGCAAGGTAAACCGCCGGCTGGACATGCTGGAAAAAGGGGCCGGGCGCGAACAGGTTCTGGAGCAGTTGCGCAAAGAAATGGCGCAGCACCTTAGATCGAGTTCTATTCCGCTTTATTCCCTGCTGGCCAGCCGGGCGCAAAAAGCAAATATCGCGTTTTCTCCGCTACAGCTTATCTTTCTTATGGCCGGCCTTAGCATGCTGGCCTTTGTCGGCCTGACAATCGGCACCGGCACATCCTTTCCCGTCCGTATCGCCATTGCTATTCTTATGGGCGTTAGCTCGGTCTTTATCTGGGTCAACAACAAAGCCAAGAAACGCATGGCGCTACTGGAAGAACAGCTGCCCGATGCGGTTGACCTGATGGTCCGGAGCCTGCGCGTCGGGCATCCGTTCACCTCGGCGCTGGCAATTGTTTCAAACGAAATTCCTGACCCGCTGGGAACGGAAATGGGCGTTATCGCCGACGAAGCCACCTATGGTCGCGATGTTGGCGAAGCCCTGAAAGACATGGCCGAACGTCTGGATATGCAGGATTTGCGCTTTCTGGCCGTTGCCGTGACCATCCAGCAGACATCGGGTGGTAACCTTGCGGAAATTCTGCACGGGTTGTCCAAGGTGATCCGCTCGCGCTTCAAACTTTTCCGCCGCGTCAAAGCCATCACCGCCGAGGCCAAATGGTCCGGCAACTTCTTGTCCGGCTTCCCGTTTCTGGCGCTGGTCGGCGTTAATCTGGCCCAGCCCGATTACTATGACGAAGTGATGGAAAGCCCCTATTTCATTCCCGCCTGCCTGTTTGTCGGGGTGTTTCTGGTGGTGAACATCTTTGTCATGCGCTGGCTTGTGAACATTAAGGTATAGGGGACAGACAGATGGGTTTTATCGAAAACATCAACACCACACTGACCGACATGTTCGGCCCCTTCGGCCCGCTTCTGGCTGTGGGTATCCTCGGGCTGTTTCTGATCCTGCTGACCATTCCGGTTTTGATGAGCCAGAAAGAGGATCCGCTGGATAAACTGCGCAAAGCCAATGCAGCGCAGAAACCCAAAGGTAAAAAGAACCAGCTGCGTCAGGCGCAAGGCAGTGACAAGCTGGAAAAATACTCGAATTTTCTGGAGCCTCAGGACGAAGAAGAATACTCGGCCATACGCCTGAAACTGTTGCAAGCGGGTTATCCCTCGAAAACGGCCGTGCGCACCTATCACTTTTTGCAGTTCATTCTGGGGATCACAGGACTGGCGCTGGGGACGTTATATGCGCTGACACTTGGCGCAACCGATGACCAGACAACAACCAATATGATCCTGAGCATTCTGGCCCCCGGCATCATCGGATATATGGCCCCCAAATACTGGGTATCACGCCGCAAACAGGCCCGCGAAGAGGAAATCATCAACGGTTTCCCCGATGCGCTGGATATGATGCTGGTTTGCGTCGAAGCCGGTCAGTCCCTTGACCAGTCCATTATCCGCGTTGCCGGTGAAATCCGCTCGGGCTTCCCTGCCCTGGCTGATGAATTTTCGCTGGTATCCCAAGAGATGAAAGCCGGTAAAGAACGCATTAGCGTTTTGCGCGACATGTCCGAACGTGTCGGCGTGCCCGATGTGGCATCATTTGTGACGGTTTTGATCCAGTCGGCGACATTCGGGACCTCGGTTGCGGACGCGCTGCGTGTCTTTTCGGCCGAAATGCGCGATAAACGGGTGATGCGGGCCGAAGAAGCCGCAAACAAGTTGCCAACCAAAATGACACTTGCCACAATGCTTCTGACATTGCCGCCGTTGCTGGTCATTCTGATTGGCCCGTCGGTTTACGGTATGTCTGTTATGTTGGCAGGGGCAAACTTCTAGGGGCATGAAACAAAACTGGGTTGGGTTCATTCTGGCACTAAGCCTGTTAACCGCTTGCGATCCCGCTGGCGGTTTTCAGCGTAATACCGACAATCCTTTTGCCCCTACCGGTCATCCCAAACGCGGTGAATCCGTCGACGGCTTGCTTGTTGGCCACAGGTTGATGGCCGCCGGCGAATATGAACTGGCACTAAAAGCCTATTATCGTGCGGCCGGTGAACAAGGCATGACCGCAGATGTCTATAGCGCCCTTGGGTCCGCAAACCTGAAACTCGGCCGTTTGGGACAGGCGGAAACCATGCTGCGCAAAGCGGTCAAAGCCGATCAAAATTTCCCGCCGGCCTGGAACAACCTGGGGGTTGTCCTGATGGAACGCGGAAAAATAGCCGAAGCACGTCAGGTATTCCGCACGGCATATGCGCTGGATAGTGGCCAAAGTGACTCCATTCGCGACAATTTGCGTCTGGCTATCGCAAAATCTCGGGATTCCGGTTATACTAAACCCGATAACGACGATAATTTCTCATTGGTGCGGCGAGGCCACGGAAGCTTTCTGTTGCTTTCCACACCATAAGTCAGGTTCGAGCAGTAAAAAAGGACGCAAAAAATGCGCCAAACTAAACTTATCTCCCTGTGTCTCACAGCAGCAATAGCGCTGTCGGCATGTGACAAACAAAGCGACGCCAAGGTCAATCGCACCCTAAAAGACCTGAATGTCATCGACGAAAGCAACCTGAGCAGCATCATGCTGACGGTTGCCGACCCGAACGAGGCAGTTACCTATTTCCGCAAAGCCAGTGCTGACAATCCCGACCGGATTGATCTGCAACGTGGACTTGCAAAATCTCTGGTCCGCGCCAAAAAACCGCGCGAGGCATCAACTGTTTGGGCTAAAATCGTCCAGCACCCCGAAAGCACAAATGCAGACCGTGTGGAACTGGCGGATTCACTGATCCGCACAAACGATTGGAAAAAAGCCAAAACGGTTCTGGACAGCGTTCCCCCCACCTATGAAACCTACAAACGCTACCGGCTGGAAGCGATGGTGGCGGACAGCAACAAGGACTGGAAGAAATCCGACAGTTTTTACGAAATTGCCGTCGGGCTGACCACCAACCCGGGCAGTGTTCTGAACAACTGGGGGTATTCCAAACTGACCCGCGGCGATTACAGCGAGGCCGAGCGTCTGTTCAATGAATCCCTGACCTACAACCGCAACAGCTTTACCGCCAAGAACAATCTGACGCTGGCCCGTGGTGCGCAACGCAACTACACCCTGCCCATTGTTCCCATGACCCAGACTGAACGGGCACAGCTGCTGTATACCCTTGCCCTGTCAGCAATCAAACAAGGCGACGTAGTAACCGGCAAGGGTCTGTTGCAAGAAGCCGTTGACACCCACCCGCAGCATTTCGAGGCCGCAGCGCGTGCTCTGAATGCGCTGGAAAACAATGTGACGAACTAATGCCGGTATATCTCTCATCAACCGCAGCAATGTGGTATCTTCCCTTCGTTCTGCCCATTGCCCTTTGGGTGGCCTGGAGCGATCTGAAATACATGAAAATCTACAACAATGCCGTATTGGCATTGTTGGGGATTTATCTGGTGTTGGGCTTTTTCACATTACCACTGGATCAGTATTTCTGGCACATGACGCATTTCGCCGTTGTTCTGGTGATCGGGTTTATCCTGAACTACCTGAATATGGTCGGGGCCGGTGATGCAAAAATTGCGGCTGCGATGGCCCCCTTCATTATGCGTGAAGATGCTGTAATGGTGGCTTATCTGCTGGCAGCACTGATTTTGCTGACCTATTTCACCCACCGGCTAGCACGGATCCTGTCCTTTGTGCGCAATCTGGCCCCGGAATGGGAAAGCTGGGATCGCAAGGATTTCCCGATGGGCGTCACATTAAGTGCGACATTCATCATCTATCTGATCATCGGGATCAAATACGGCCAATAGAAATGACCGACGCACCTTTTACCGTTCAATTTCCAACAGGACATAGAGCGGGGTGCGTCGGATTTCATTTAACGCCACCCCCTCAAGTGCCATAATGTCGTCCAGTATCTGCTTGCGTTCTTCGGGCGATGCGGGGCACAGCGGAACCAGCACATAGTCCGCACTGTCAAAGCCGGGCAATCCGCCGTAATACCACGGGGCGCCATTGATCAGGGGCTTCAGGTTGCCATACAGCCAGTAGCTCGAGAATATATCCGCAGCAAAAACCCGACGTCCATCCGCCAACCCCGCGCGATCCAGATCATCGGCAATGGTTTTGACCCAGCCCGGCAAACCCAGCTTCAACTTGCAATAAGGCAGCGGTTCACCAAGCAGGCTCCCTACATCTGTGCGATCGGCGCCCTCTTCCATGGGTTCCAGTCCGGACCCCTCTTTGACCAGCGACATCCAGCCATCCACCCGCCGCGCCCGCACATGCGGCAATTGCAGATCGCTGTTTTTGCCGTCCGTCATCAGGATCGGTTCGTAATCCCCGGCATTGAATGTCACCTGCCGGATCGGACTTGAGCCCATGTTGATATAGGATGGCGCGGCCATGGCAAACATTGCAATCGCCGCAATTTCCATACCCTTGCGGATATCCCAGCCCCAACGATTGTATCGCACCTGTTTCGGGCGCATGGCCAGCAACAGGACAGCCAACAGGGGCAGCCACTGTGGATCATTGCCATAGTTCTGATAGGTGACATAGAAAAACCCGGGCAACAGCGCCAACAACACATACCCCGAGGCATCTTCTTTGGACTGCCGGTACAGCACCACCCCCAGAATAGCCATTACCGTTGCCCCCAGATAGGCAGACGACAGGATCACACGGCCAAGGTTCATCCCCGGCTGCGGGCGCACTTGCGATTGCGACACCGCTATCAAATCCTGCGCATAGGCAAACCAGAACCCGACACCGGCAAACAGGGTGACAATGACAACCACCCCTGCCCCCGCGACCAACGCCCAGCCCATTGCCGCCCAGTCCTTGCGAAAGGCCAGCGCCAGCGCAATTGCCGGTGCAAACGAGATGAAATAGGTAACCTTGATCAGCGCCAGAACCGCCAGACACAAACCGATGATCACGCCGTCCACCAATGGGCGTTCCCGACCTATTGGCGGCACAACAGCCAGAGCAATCGGAACAAAGGAAAACGCCCAGGCCCAGCGGTTATAATGCATCGAAATAGACACGGTTTGCTCTTCGGTGCCAAAGGCAATCGCCAGGCAAAGAACCATCACCAACGCGCCGAACAAATAGGCCAGACCGCGAGGGAGCCGGCTGACACCAGTCCACCACGTTGCCGGTAACAGCACCACGGCAACCGCGATTTGAGCGTAAAGGATGGCGTGGCCAATCCCGGCCCCGAGCCATGTGAACAGCGCGATCGGCGCATAGGCCAGCGCCCCCAAAGGCGTCATGAAATCCAGATGCGGCCATTGCCCCATATTCATCCGGAACACGATTTGCACCAGATGCAGCGTATCGGCCTCGTGTTTGGCAATAAACAACCCGCCTTTCAGCAGGGCCAATCCCCCCAGAACCACAATAATTGACACAAGAAATCCGAATAATACGACTGGATTTGGGCGGCTCATGCCTACCTCCGACTGGTTTTACTATACATTTCCGCCACAATAACCGGCAATTACCCCGCAAGTGCAAGACTTGGGCAGTTTTTATTGTCCATTGCCCCGATCAGCGGTAGAATCGCCACAAAAATAACACGCTGTCCAATTAGATAGTCCTGAAAACGCAGAGCACAGGTAAGCGAATGAACATGGAAACCTCCGGCGTTATTGCGCCCCCCGCCCCGCGCCGCATGAGCGAAATGCAACTTCCGCAGGTGATGATGCGCGACATCCTGCTGAAAACAATGTTCCGGCAAAATCAGGAACTGGTCAGCGAGCTGTCCAGATCCCTCTGCCTGCCCATTCCTGTCACACAGGAACTTGTCGATCTGGCGCGTGAACAAAAACTGCTTCAGGCCACAGGCACATTGCATGCCGGATCCGGCGGTGAAATGGGGTATCAACTGACCGACGCCGGCAAGGCCCGCGCGCTGGACGCCCTGTCGCAATCGGAATATTACGGCGCCATGCCGGTGCCACTGGATGTTTACGCCGAACAGGTCAAACGCCAGTCGATCCGCAATATCCAGATCACCCGTGAACAATTGACCGGTGCCATGGGCCATCTGATCCTGCCCGATGAACTGCTGGACCATCTTGGACCTGCTGTCAGCTCGGGGCGCTCGATCCTGATGTATGGCCCTCCGGGCAACGGTAAATCCTCGATCTCGAACGGGATCCGCGATGCGCTGGGGGACAAAATCTTTGTGCCGCGCGCCATCGAATATGCCGGTCAGGTGATCACGGTTTATGACCCGATCGTCCACACCGCGGTCGAGGAAGAAGCCGATGACCCCAACAGCCTGCGCCGCAAAGGCAACCGGTTCGATACCCGTTATGTGCGCTGTGAACGCCCGACGGTAATCACCGGTGGTGAATTGACACTGGATATGCTGGATCTGGTTTACAACCCGACCGCCCGCACCTATCAGGCGCCGTTGCAGTTGAAATCCACCGGCGGCGTGTTCATCGTGGATGACCTTGGTCGACAGGCCGAACCGCCACAGGCCCTGATCAACCGCTGGATTGTTCCACTGGAAGAAAGCAAAGACATTCTGTCGCTGCAGTCGGGTGAAAAATTCACCGTGCCCTTTGACACGTTGGTTATCTTCTCGACCAACTTCCACCCGAACGAAATCTTTGACCGCGCGGCTTTGCGCCGGATTTTCTTTAAGATCAAGATTGATGGCCCCTCGCAAGAAGACTTCCTGAAAATTTTTGCCATGGTCGCCCGCAAAAAGAAACTTCCGCTGGACGAAGCAACTCTGGTGCATATGCTTAAGGAAAAATACCCGACCATCGAAAACGTCTATGCGAACTATCAGCCGATCTTCCTGATCGACCAGATGATCGCGATTTGCGAATTCGAGGGTATCCCGAACCAGATGCGCCCTGATCTGCTGGATCGGGCCTGGGCCAATATGTTCGTCAAAGACGAAGAGATCATCCACTAATGTCCGACCGGGTTTGTATCGGGGAAAGCGGTGGCATCGCCACCGTCACCCTGACCCGCGCCGACAAGCGCAACGCGCTGGATCTGGATATGATCAACGCCATCGTTGCGGCGGGTGAAGCCTTGATGAACCGGCGCGATATCCGCGCCGTGGTTCTGTGCGGCGACGGGCCGGCCTTTTCGGCGGGTCTGGATACCGGCACCTTCCAGTTGCTGATGGCCGAGGTCGCCAAGGCGGGCGGCATCATGACCCGCACGCATGGCACCTCAAACCTGTTCCAGCGCGCGGCAATGGTCTGGGCCGATCTGCCGATGCCGGTTATTGCCGCGCTGCATGGCTATGCCTTTGGCGGTGCGTTCCAGATCATGCTGGGGGCCGACATCCGCGTGGCCGCCCCCGACACACAGTTTTCCATCATGGAAGGCAAATGGGGGCTGGTGCCCGATATGGGTGGCATGGTTCTGATGCGCCGTCTGGCCCGTGGTGATGTGATCCGGCGGCTGACCTATACCGCCGAAGTGTTTGACGCTGTGCAAGCGCAGGACTGGGGCTTTGTCACCGAACTGGCCGATGATCCGCTGGAACGGGCACAGGCGCTGGCGGTTGAAATCGCAGGGCGTAGCCCTGACGCTGTGCGCGAGGCCAAGGCAATGATCCGCGCCTGTGAATATGCGGACGAAGCCGAGGTTCTATTGCTGGAATCCGCCGCCCAGGGGCGTCTGATCGGCAGCCCGAACCAGATCGAGGCCTTGATGGCGGGCTTCGAGAAACGCGCGCCCAAGTTCAAGGATTAAGAATAATGCAGCCCCGCACTTGATGCGGGGCCTTTTTCTTTTGCTCAGAGAGGCCCCGCATCAGGTGCGGAGCAACGTATCCCTAAACCGTCAACCCTTCAGGCTCTTCCAGCCCGTTCACCCGCGAGCAGGCCGTCACGGTGTTGGCCAGCAGACAGGCAATCGTCATTGGCCCCACCCCGCCGGGCACCGGCGTAATGGCACCCGCAACCTCGACCGCACTGGCGAAATCAACATCCCCCACCAGCCGGGTCTTGCCCTCGCCCTTTTCCGGTGCGTCAATCCGGTTGATGCCCACATCAATCACGGTGGCACCCTTTTTGATCCAGTCGCCCGGCACCATTTGCGGACGGCCCACCGCCGCCACGACAATATCGGCGCGGCGCACCACGTCGGGCAGATCCTTGGTGCGGGAATGGGCGATTGTCACCGTGCAGCTATCGCCCAGCAGCAATTGCGCCATCGGCTTGCCAACGATGTTGGAGCGCCCGATCACCACCGCATCCAGACCCGACAATGATCCATGATAATCCCGCAGCATCATCAAACAGCCCAGCGGTGTGCAGGGCACCATGCTTTTCTGCCCCGTGGCCAGCTTGCCCACATTGGAAATGCAGAACCCGTCCACGTCCTTGGCCGGATCAATCGCATTGATCACAAGGTCTTCGTTCAGATGGTCGGGCAGCGGCAGTTGCACCAGAATACCATGCACCGCAGGGTCATTGTTCAACTGGTCAATCAATGCCAGCAAATCGGCCTCGGAGGTGTCTGCCTCCAGCTTGTGCTCATAGGAATTCATCCCGACCTCGACGGTCATCTTCCCCTTGGAGCGCACATAGACCTGCGATGCCGGATCTTCCCCCACCAGCACCACCGCCAAACCCGGCGTGATACCGTGATCATTCTTTAACCGCGCCACATGCACGGCTACCTTTTCACGAACCTTGGCCGCAAAGGCCTTGCCGTCGATAATATCTGCGCTCATGCTTCACCCTATCCTTAATTGCCACTGATCTCGGTTATAACCAGATCATCGTTGAAAACCACACCTTCGGTCATCGAAGGCGGGGCATACAGTCCGAAATGCGCCTGCGTTAACCAGCCGTCCCCGCGCCGCACCGGCCCGCTTGAAACCAGTTCGCCATTTTGGAAAACCCGCGCATATCCGTTTTTTGCATCAAAATGCAGCACTACAGTCAGTTCCACCCATTGCCGCATCGGGAATTTGATTGTGTCGGTCTGGAATGTCCTGTTGCTGTCCCCGTTAACGGGGATATGCATCAGATGCACAAACCCCTCATCGCTGAGATTTACCAGAACCGGATCCCAACGGTTTGATGTTGTGTGATCCAGAGTGGCAAAGCTAAACCATTCGCCTTTGTCCAGATCCATATCCAGCCAAACCCAGAACACCACCTTTACCGGTGTTCTGAACGCGCCTTTGGGCAATTTATACAACTGGATCGTCGGATACCCGCGATGATTGTTGTTTTGCCAAAAGCGGCTTGCAGGGTTTGGGCCGGTCATCCATGCCTTGTGGGAAAACCGGCCGGACCGCACCACTTCGGTAGACAAGTCATGCGACGAGGTGCCCATATAATTCTGGGGCACAATATAAAAGCGGCTAAATTCGCTGACGCTTTCAAAACTTGTCGCATAAGTCCGGCCTTGGGTGTGCCCCTGTCCGGTCGCCAAAGCGGCGACCAGCAGGGGGACAAACGCCAAAATACGCAAGTTGAACGCCAGCAGGCCCATTGCTTAAAACAGCCCTTCAACCTCGCCTTCTTCATTCAGGTGGATGCCCTCGGCCGCAGGGCGGCTGGGCAGGCCCGGCATGGTCATGATGTCACCGCAGACCACGACGATAAATCCGGCGCCTGCGGACAGGCGGACTTCGCGGATCGGGATGGTGTGGCCGGTCGGGGCGCCGCGCAGGTTCGGGTCGGTCGAAAACGAATACTGCGTTTTGGCCATACAGATCGGCAGATGGCCATACCCCGCCTCTTCCCAGGCCCGCAGCTGGTCGCGCACCTTCTTGTCGGCAATCACTTCGGAGGCACGGTAAATCGAATGGGCGATGCGTTCGATCTTCTCGAACAAGGGCAATTCGTCACGATAAAGCGGGGCAAATTGCGAAATACCGCTGTCGGCAATTTCCACTACCCGTTCGGCCAGATGTTCAGCCCCTTCGCCACCCAGTTCCCAGTGGCGCGACAGGATCGCTTCGGAGCCTTGCGAGGCCACATATTCCTGCACCGCCTGCACCTCGGCATCGGTATCGGTGACGAAGTGGTTGATTGCCACCACCACCGGCACGCCAAAGGATTTCATGTTGCCGATATGGCGGCCAAGGTTCGGACAGCCGTCAATAACGGCTTGAACATTTTCCTCGCCCAGATCCTTGCGGGCCACGCCGCCGTTCATTTTCATCGCCCGCACCGTGGCCACAATCACCACCACATCCGGCGACAGGTTCGCCTTGCGGCATTTGATGTTCATGAATTTTTCGGCGCCCAGATCGGCGCCAAAGCCGGCCTCGGTCACCACATAATCGGCCAGCCGCAGGGCGGTGTTGGTGGCGATCACGCTGTTACAACCATGCGCGATGTTGGCAAAGGGGCCGCCATGCACAAAGGCCGGATTGTTTTCCAGCGTCTGCACCAGATTAGGCTGCATCGCGTCCTTCAACAGCACCGTCATGGCGCCATCGGCCTTGATGTCGCGGCAATAGATCGGCTCGCGTTTACGGGTGTAGGCGACGATGATACTGCCCAGACGTTCCTGCAAATCTTCCAGATTATTGGACAGGCACAGGATCGCCATCACTTCGGAGGCAACCGTGATGTCAAACCCGGTCTGGCGCGGAAAGCCGTTGGCCACACCGCCAAGCGATGTCACCGTGTCACGCAGGGCGCGGTCGTTCATATCCAGAACCCGCTTCCAGGTCACGCGGCGCTCGTCAATGCCCAGCTCGTTGCCCCAGTAGATGTGGTTGTCGATCATGGCGCTAAGCAGGTTGTGCGCCGATGTGATCGCATGAAAATCGCCGGTGAAATGCAGGTTCATTTCCTCCATCGGCACCACTTGCGCATAGCCCCCACCGGCGGCCCCGCCCTTCATGCCGAAACAGGGGCCAAGGGAGGCCTCGCGAATACAGATCGCGGCCTTTTTGCCAAGCCGGTTCATCCCGTCAACCAGCCCCACCGTGGTGGTGGTTTTGCCTTCGCCCGCAGGGGTCGGGTTGATCGCAGTGACAAGGATCAGTTTGCCCTTGCGATTGTTTTTAACACTTTCGATAAATTCCTGACTGACTTTGGCTTTGTCGTGACCATAGGGCAGCAGATGTTCCGTCGGGATGCCCAGCTTCTCGCCGATTTCCTGAATCGGTTTCTTCTTGGCTTCGCGGGCAATTTCAATGTCGGTTTTAAAGCTCATCTTGTGTGGTCCCTTTGGCAAGTCACGTCAGGTCATTGCCCTGACCTTACAAGAGTCGCGACCGACTAACAGGGTAAATCCGACATTATCAGCGCCGGATTCGTCGTTTTAAATCATGTTATTGTTGGCGCGCACGGGCCAAATGCGGCCAGACAGGTTGGTCCGGAATATGTAGAATAATCTCACCCCCGACGCGCAATATTCCTGCGCGTTCGACCCAGGCTGTGACCCCGCGCAACCCCTTGGCCGCCTGTTTGAAGGCCCGCCCCATACCGGGTGATTCCGCGTCGATCACGGGGCCTGGCAGGTTGCAGGGACGGTTTTCCATGTCCACCGTCAATGTCGCCCCGCCATCGGCCTGTAATCGTGACGAAGGAGGGATCAGGGTGAAATCTGGAATCCCCTCGACCACCATCGAAAGCCCGAGCCATGCCGGATCGACCGAAGCGATGCCCATTTTGACCGCGATCTGCGCCAGTTCTTCGGCAGACATAATGCTGAGCTGGCGCGTGTTGCGGATTTCGGTGCCACGCGGGTATTGGCCCGCCACACGGCCGCAAGAGGGGCGCGACAGACCCGCATGGCTTTCGCCCGCGCATCCGGCAAGGGTCAGTTCCATGTCCGGCACCGAAACACTCAGCAAGGTTTCAACGCGGTTCGCATTCACCCCCAGCCAGACAATCCGCCCTTTGTAATCGGTTGGCTTCAATGCGGGCATATCCCCTCCTCTCAAAAACAAAAACGCCGGTAGAATTTCCACCGGCGTTTTTATCTGTTCCTTTTGGCGCCACCCGTTTCTAGGCAGAAGGCTCCGGCTCCATCCCGTCGTCTTTGGACTTGGGTTTGGGCTTCGGCTTGGTCTTGGGAACAGCCACAACGCTGGATGTGCTGCCTTTGTCGGCATCATCATCATCGGCTTGCGGCGGCTCGCCCTTCATCACACGCTGGATTTCCTCGCCGGTCAGGGTTTCGTATTCCAGCAGGCCCTGCGCCAGACGTTCAAATTCCTTCTTGTGCTTTTTCAGGATCTTGCTGGCAGTTTCATAGCCTTCATCGATCACCCGCTTCACTTCGGTTTCGATCAATTCCTGTGTGGCCGCCGAAATCGACAGACCACCGGCACCATTGCCCTGATAGCCCTCGTGCGCGGCCTGATAATCAATGTTGCCCACCTTGTCGGACATGCCCCAGCGCATGATCATGGCGCGGGCCAGGGCCGAAGCCTGCTGGATGTCACCCGACGGGCCATTGGATACATGATCTGGCCCCCATTTCAGGATTTCGGCGGCCTTGCCGGCCATCGCCATGGCAATTTTCTGCTCCACCTGATCCTTGAAGTAATTCAGCTGATCAAACTCGGGCAGGCTCATCACCATGCCCAAGGCGCCACCGCGCGGAATGATCGTGGCCTTATAGACCGGATCGCATTTGGGCAGTTTGATGCCGACAATCGCGTGCCCCGCTTCGTGATAGGCGGTCATTTCCTTTTGCTCGTCGGTCAGCACCATCGAGCGGCGCTCGGCCCCCATCATTACCTTGTCTTTGGCTTTTTCGAAATCTTCCATCGTGACGAAACGGCGGTCGATACGGGCGGCCATCAGCGCGGCCTCGTTCACCAGATTGGCAAGGTCGGCACCGGAGAAACCGGGTGTGCCGCGGGCGATGATGCGCAGATCCACATCCGGTCCCAAAGGCACCTTGGCGGCATGCACGTTCAAAATCTTTTCGCGGCCCTTGATGTCGGGGTTGGGCACCTGAACCTGACGGTCAAAACGACCCGGGCGCAGCAAGGCGGGGTCCAGAACATCGGCGCGGTTGGTTGCGGCCAGAATGATCACACCCTCGTTGGCCTCGAACCCGTCCATTTCCACCAGCAACTGGTTCAATGTCTGCTCGCGCTCGTCATTGCCACCGCCCATGCCAACACCACGGGCACGGCCCACGGCGTCGATCTCGTCGATGAACACAATGCAGGGGGCGTTTTTCTTGGCTTGCTCGAACATGTCGCGCACGCGGCTGGCGCCAACGCCGACAAACATTTCCACAAAATCAGAACCGGAAATGGTAAAGAACGGCACGCCCGCCTCGCCGGCGACAGACCGCGCCAGCAGGGTTTTACCCGTGCCCGGAGGCCCGATCAGCAGCGCGCCCTTGGGGATCTTGCCGCCCAGACGGGAAAATTTCTGCGGGTTGCGCAGGAATTCGACGATCTCTTCCAGTTCTTCCTTGGCTTCGTCAATACCGGCCACATCGTCAAAGGTCACACGACCCTCGCGTTCGGTCAGCATCTTGGCCTTGGATTTACCAAAGCCCATCGCCCCGCCTTTGCCGCCACCCTGCATCCGGTTCATCATAAAGAACCAGAAACCGATCAGCAGCAGCACCGGCAACAACAGCGAAATCAGCGAGACAAACGCAGATTGTTCCTGCGGCGCAGCGTTCACCTTGACGCCTTTTTCGATCAGCATCTTGGTGACTTCGGCGTCCGACGGCTTGATCGTGGCATATTCCTGCCCGTCCTTGCCTTTGATCAGAACCTTTTCGCCATCCAGTGTGACAGAATCCACAGTGCCGTCATTCACGGCCTGGACAAATTCCGAATAGGTCATTTGGCGGGAATTCAGGGCGCTTTCACCATTGCTGAACAGATTGAACAAAGCGAGGATCAGCATAAACAGCACGACCCAGAAAGCCAGATTTCTAGCGTTGCCCACAGGCATTCTCCTTAAACCGGTTTTGACACAAAGGATTCTTTCCCAAGGCCACTTGTCTAAAATAGGGATTAGGCAGGTTTGTTCAATGCGATATAATGGATGAAATGAAATGATCCAGCCCAAATAGCGGTTTTGTGAGCCATCCATTGCCCAAACCGGCCAAAGGTGCGGCAATAAGGCTGTCCTTTCTCCACACTGCGGGGGTCGCCAGCAAAGATGTGCGCGGCATACCCGTTTCCCGCCAGTCGGGACACTCGGCCAATCCGGTGGCCCCCAAAGCCCGCAACTCCAGCCCCGTTTCATGCGGCCCAATAAGGTGCCAGCGGTTATCCCAGACAGCATCGGTCGGGCAAACGGTATCCTTGACGGCCTGATGTTCGCGGGTGATGCGGATTTCATCCTTGTTCGCGGTGATCAGGCAGCCGTGCAGGGTGGATGCCTTACCAATATTGGTAGAGCATTCAGCGTCAATCAAAGCACTCCGCCTGGGCCGATATTCGGCAGAAGAAACCCAGCACAGAGCATAGGAAAACAAGCGGGCGCTGATTTCTGTCGGAAGCCGTCGGTATTGCAAACGATCCAGAACAACATCGCCGTTTTCAACCGTGGCTATGCGTTCCGCTGCCTCTTTGGTCTGATGCTCCAGCGCGATACGGGCAATCTGCAAATCCTGCGCCGTTCCGGCCAGCCGTTCCGCATCCAGCCCCAGATCGGCCAGCACCTGCATCGCTTTGCGGATTTTCACGCGATCAAACCGTTCGTCCTCGTTCGTGGGATCATCAATCCAGCCGATACCATGCCGCTGCAAATAGTCCCGCAAATCCTGTCGTCTTTGCAACAACACCGGCCGCACCCATGTCACCCCGTCCGATTTGCGCCGTGTTGCCATGCCGGACAACCCGTCCACACCCGACCCGCGCGCCAGACGCATCAAAAAGGTTTCTGCCTGATCCTCGACCGTATGTCCAAGCGCGATCATTTTAATCCCGCGTTCCTGCGCCCAACCGGCCATCAACCCGTAACGCGCGCGCCGTGCCTGATCCTGAAGGTTGCCTTTGCCATCCCAACCCGTCCAGCGCAGCGTGCTGTGGTCAATGCCCAGACCGGCGCACATGCGGGCCACCGATTTTGCCTCACCCGCCGCCGCATCGCGCAAACCGTGGTCAACTGTAACCGCATGTAACGTCACCCCTGCCCCGCTGGCCCATTGGTGCATCAGATGCAAAAGGGCGGTTGAATCGCTGCCGCCGGACACGGCAACGCCAATAGCCTTGGGCGGGTTCGCGCCAAAGCTGTTGCCGACAAAATGAAGCAGTAATTCGTCTTGGGGGTCTAGTTGCATCCCAGATCGCGCATCGCGGTGTTGGCCTGTTGCACGGCGGGGGCTGTGGGAAAGCGTGCCTCGACTTCGGCCAATGTCACGCAAGCCTCTTTCTGCTGGCCAATAGCGCCCAATGACGTGCCCAGCTTATACAGCGCCTCGGGCGCTTTGGGGCCGTTTGGTGCACCGGAAAATGCCTCGAGATAAGCCCGCGCAGCCTTGGTCATTTCGCCCAGATTTTCAAACGCCTGCCCGCGCAGGAAATGCACATCCGTGCTTAGCGGACTACCGGGGTAGGTCTGGGTAAAGGTCTCAAGCTGCGTCGCGGCGCCGCGAAAGTCACCGGATGCGAGCGCCTCCTGCGCCCGCTCATAGTCGGCCCGCTCGCCCACGGCCAGTTCGGTGTCGTCAACTGTGTCAGGGGTGGTCACAACGGGCACTGTGCCCACGTCAACGCCGCCCAAAGTGGTGCCTTTGGGCAGGTTTGCAATATCGCAATCTGTTTCCAGCTCGCACAGGCGAAACTCCAGATCACCGATCTGGTTGGTGCCATCGGCCACAACGCGGTTGATACGGTTTTCCAGCTGCTCGGACTTTGCCGTCAGTTTTTGCAAAGCCGCCTCGATCGCGTCAATCCGTTCAAGCGGTGTGTTGCCGCCAACGCTGGTGCCCGGTGCCCCCGTGGTGGACAACTCGCGCTTCAGGCGCTGCACCTCGACATAAAGCACCGACAATTCCTGCCGGATGTCTGCCAGAGTTTGCGGATCGGCCTGCGCGGCGGCAGGTGCCACCGGCAGAACCGACAATCCGATAATAAGCGCGAGTATCCGTTTCATTCAATCGTCCTTGGTTTACGCGCCAGCGCCCGCCGAAATCACCGTAACGGCGCGGCGGTTCTGGGCATAGCAGCTTTCCTCGGAACAAACCGCAATCGGGCGTTCCTTGCCATAGGTTACCGTGCGCAACCGGCTGCCTGCAACCCCTTGCGAGATCAGGAATTCCGACACCGCATTGGCGCGACGTGCACCCAGGCCAAGGTTGTATTCGCGCGTGCCCTGCTCGTCCGCGTGGCCTTCGATGATGGCGGCATATTCGGGATTGTCCATCAGCCATTTTGCCTGCCCCATCAGGGTGGCACGGCCTTCGGGTGTCAGGGTGGCGGTATCAACGGCAAACAGCACGCGGTCCCCGACGGTTTGCTGGAAATAGGCCGCAGAATGTGGGTCGGACGCGGTTCCTGCCCCTTGCCCCATTCCGGCACCACCAGTGCCTGTGCCGTTGCCGCCATTCAGCGCCCCGGGATTGGTACAGGCCGAAAGGCCCAATGCTGCAACGACGAATATTGCCTTGTAAAGATGTGTCATGGGTTGTCCCCGCTTTCGTTTTTGTTGGCTCGATTGCCTTTGTTTATATCATCACGGCGCCGATTTGGAAACGCCGCGTATTTCAGTTTATTTCAACAGCGGTGACCACGCCGGATCCGATGCCCCGCCCGGTGTTTTCACCCGCTTCAGGTTACGCCCGCTAATGTCCACGGAATAAAGCGAGGATGACCCGCCAGCGCCAGCCGTTTCCCGCATGAACATGATCACACGGCCATTGGGCGACCATGTCGGTCCTTCGTCCAGAAACGAAGATGTCAGAAGGCGTTCCTCGGATCCATCCAGCCGCATCACCCCGATATGGAACCGGCCCTTGTTCTGTTTGGTAAAGGCCACCAGATCGCCGCGCGGCGACCAGACCGGCGTGCCGTAACGCCCTTTACCAAAACTGATGCGGCGGGCCTCGCCGCCGTTTGCCGACATGATGTATAGCTGCTGGTTGCCCG
>WGBJ01000207.1 GCA_015494385.1 Marinosulfonomonas sp. | reverse complement strand
GACCTCTACTGCTTCAATTCCTGCGGGTGGCAGCCCACAACAATTAGGCCTCGATACCAGAACCGGTGGATGTTACCGCCTGTTCTTACTAGATATGGTGGTGCATAGGGGCGGCCCTGTAAAGATTTTTCTTCGGGTTATCCCCAGATAAATTCCGGTCATGCGTGTTGAAAACCGCCTGACCACCCCACATCTGTTCAGAACCGACCCGAACCGGAAAGCGCGCCAATGCCCCAAAAAAACGATGCCGAAATCCATAAAAACGGCAGCTTTCATAACGCTCCGCCTTTTGCCGAGCTGCGCAATCCGATGGGGCGTGCGGAACAGATCAGGCAATTCCTGTTCAAACGCACCCCGAATGCTGTGCCCGCTGGCAACATCCCGATTGTCCCGCTGAACCGGCAAGACCTTGAAGCCCAGCGCGAAAACGATGAAATCCACCTCTACCGGATGGGCCATTCCACCGTGCTGCTGAAACTGGGGGCGGATTACTGGCTGACCGATCCGGTCTTTTCCAACCGTGTTTCACCCAGCCGGTTTGCCGGACCGAAACGGTTTCACAACACACCGATCGCCATCGCCGATCTGCCCGATATCAAAGGTGTGATCATCTCGCACAACCACTATGACCATCTGGATAAATCCGCGATCAAACAGCTGAACGGCAAGGTCGGGCATTTCATCACCACCCGTGGCACCGGCAAATACCTGAAACGCTGGGGCGTGACTGAAACCCGCATCACCGAACTGGGCTGGTGGCAAACCCGCAGCCACGGCGACACCACCCTGACCGCCACCCCGTCGCAACATTTCTCGGGGCGCGGGCTGTTTGACAGCAACAAATCGCTTTGGGCGTCGTTCGTATTCCAGCACAACGGCAAACAAATCTTCTTTGGCTCGGATTCAGGATATTTCGACGGGTTCAAACAAATCGGCCAGCATTTCGGCGGCTTCGACATCACCCTGATGGAAACCGGCGCCTACAGCGCACTGTGGCCCTATGTGCATATGACGCCCGATCAAACCTATCAGGCGCACAAGGACCTGCGCGGCAAAACCCTGATGCCGATCCACAATTCCACCTTCAAACTGGCATTCCACCCATGGAAGGAACCGCTGGAGCGGATCACCAAACTGGCCGAACAGGAAAACACACCCCTGCTCACCCCGCAAATCGGCGAACGCATCACATTGGGCCAGACCACATCCACCAATCGCTGGTGGCAATCCGTCTAACCTCGTCCCTTCCAAATGGTCCAAATATCCCCGCCGGAGGCATCTGCCACCAAACCACCCACCACACGGAGAAATCGCAAAACAGCCCCATCCGTTATCGCCTCCCCCTTCAGGGGGACCAGAGGGGGTCTTGCCAAGAATAAAGCGTGGGCGTCAGCCCACTCCGCCAGATCAGGCTTTCTTGGTGCGCGTCGCCGGCTTTTTCTTCTTCGGGGCCGCCTTGGCCTCAAGCGCATCCAGCCGCGCCTTCAGGGCTTCGTTTTCTTCCCGTGCCTTTTGCGCCATGGCGCGCACCGCGTCGAACTCGTCACGCGAGACGAAATCATGCTCGGCCATCCAGCGGTCAACCCAGCTTTTCATCGCTGTATTGACTTCGTCCTTGGCCCCCTGCGCAACACCCATGGCGTTGGTGAACAGATGGGAAATATCATCGAGTACTTTGTTACGGGTTTGCATGGAAGCCTCCGGAATTTGCTGTTAACGCATATATGATGTGACATTCGGCAAATCACAAGGTTGACTTGTCTATTAAACAACAGGCAGGAAACAAACATGCAAGCAGTCATCCCCTTCCCCGGCATCGGTAACGAGATTTTTTCCATCGACATCGGTGGTTTCGATTTTGCCCTGCGCTGGTATGCGCTGGCCTATATCGTCGGCATCATCATCGGTTATCGCATCGTGCTGCGCGCCGTGCGCACCCCGCGCCTGTGGCGCGATGAAACCCCGCCCACCACACCGGAATTGCTCGAAGCATTCCTGACATGGGCGATTCTGGGCATCATCCTTGGTGGTCGCCTTGGCTTTGTGCTGTTTTACCAGCCCGCCTATTACCTGCAAAACCCCGCCGAAATCCTGCAAGTGTGGAATGGCGGCATGTCGTTTCACGGTGGATTTCTGGGCGTCGTGATTGCCGGTCTGATCTTTTGCAAAAAACACGGTATCAAAATGCTGTCCTTTGGCGATCTGATGGCCATGGCCGCGCCAATTGGCCTGCTGCTGGGCCGTCTGGCCAATTTCAACAGCGCCGAATTATGGGGCCGCCCTTCGACCCTGCCCTGGGCCGTGATTTTCCCCGGAAACGCTGCACAGAATTGCCCTGATGTGATCGGCGCCTGTGCCCGCCACCCGTCGCAACTCTACGAGGCCGCGATGGAAGGCCTGATTCTGGGCGCGGCCATCCTGTTTCTGGCATGGCGTCGTGGCTGGCTAAAGAAACCGGGCCAGTTGATGGGTCTGTTCATCGCCGGTTACGGTGTATCGCGATTTATCGTTGAATTCTTCCGGCAGGCTGATGCACAATTCATCACCGAGACCAACCCGATGGGCTATGTCATGCAGTTTGGCGATT
>WGBJ01000206.1 GCA_015494385.1 Marinosulfonomonas sp. | reverse complement strand
TGTATAACCAGACCGGCACCGTGATTGCGATGACGCATATCCTGCTGCCGTTCATGGTGCTGCCGCTATATTCCGTGATGCGGCCGATCAACCCGTCCTATGTGCGGGCTGCGCGCAGTCTTGGCGCGACCAGCTGGACGGCCTTTCGCCGTATCTATTTTCCGCAAACCGTTCCGGGCATTGCTGCTGGCGGGTTGCTGGTGTTCATTCTGGCGGTTGGCTATTACATCACGCCGGCCCTTGTGGGCGGATCGGATGGCACGCTCATTTCCAACCTGATCGCCTTCCACATGCAAAAATCGCTGAACTGGTCAATGGCGGCCGCGCTGGCCTCCCTGCTGCTGGGCGGCATCCTGATCCTCTATTGGCTGTATGACCGGCTGGTGGGCATTGATAATCTGAAGTTAGGGTAAGGTTATGGCACTTCCAAGTTACGCATCCCGCGCCGAACGGATCTGGCATTACACCTATCTGGCGATATGTGTGCTGATCTTCCTGTTTCTGATCGCGCCGATCCTGATCGTGATCCCGTTGTCGTTCAACGCCGAGCCTTACTTTACCTTCACGGAAAAGATGCTGGCGCTGGATCCGACCGGCTATTCGACCCGCTGGTATGATATGCTGCTGACCTTTGGCATGAACGCGCCTGACGCGCCGCGTGACAGTTCGTGGTGGGCGGATGCCTGGGAAAATGCGGCCTGGATACGGGCGACGAAAAACTCTCTGATCATCGGCTTCTTTGCCACCATTCTGGCCACAGGTCTGGGCACACTGGCCGCATTGGGCCTGTCCAAATCCGATATGCCGTGGCGCCGCCCGATTATGGCGATCCTGATTTCGCCAATGATTGTGCCGATCATCATCACCGCAACGGGGCTGTTTTTCTTCTATTCCTCGATCAAAATCGGCAGTTGGGGCATCCCCTATCTGGGGATCATTCTGGCCCACGCTACTTTGGGCATTCCCTTTGTGATCATCACCGTCACCGCCACCCTTAGCGGGTTTGACCATTCGCTGACCCGTGCTGCGGCCAACCTTGGCGCCAACCCGCGCACCACGTTTTTCCGGATCATCATGCCGCTGATCCTGCCCGGTGTGATTTCCGGTGCGCTGTTTGCTTTTGTCACATCCTTTGACGAAGTGGTCGTGGTTCTGTTTGTTGGCGCGCTGGATGAGCAGACCATCCCTCGGCAGATGTGGAATGGTATTCGCGAACAGATCAGTCCGGCTATCCTGTCGGTGGCAACGATCCTTGTGATCATTTCGGTTCTGTTGCTGGCCACGGTTGAACTGTTGCGCCGGCGGGGTGAAAAACTGCGGGGGATTTCGCCGCAGTAGAAAAGGTGTTGCGCCGCGCTTCGCGCGTCGCCGCAGGGCGCTGCCCCCTGACGGGGCCAGCGCCGATGCCTCCGGCGGGGATATTTAGACAAAAGAGAAACCGGGCGCTATTTATGGGCCCAATCGTCAGGGTCGTCCGAATTGTTCGGGGACAGGCCGATAATATCGCCATCGGTATCACAGCCCAGTCCCAGCACCGTGCGGTTGGCGTAGTTGAAATAGGCGGTCACCTGATTGATTTCGAGGATTTCACCATCATCGAACCCGACACTGCGTAGCGCCTTGATGGCTTCTTCCGGCACCTTCGAGGGCGTCAAGGTCAGCATCGCGGCATAGCCCAGTGCCATCTTTTCCGCGTCTGTTAGCGGGGCGATATCGACATCGCCATCTTCGATCGCCTCGCGCAATGTATCGGCGCGGGCGTCATCATTCAGCAGGCGTTTCATACCGGCGAAATGGTGCTCGACGCAGTAATCACATTCGTTCAGCGCCGAAACCCAGACGCCGATCAGTTCCAGAAACCATTTGGGCAATGTGTTGCCCGTGTGGTGCAGCACATTCTTGTAGATCGCCATGTGCCCTTCCATCGTGTGCGGGCGCAGGGAATGGGACATCATGATGTTGTCCACATTGTCGTCCGGCCCCTTCACACGGTCATAGAGTTTCTTCAGCTTGCCGGTGGCGTCATTGTAGGGAACGGTTTTGATCCAGCTCATAATTCATCATCCTTTGGTCCTGTTGCGCAGGCAGGCTAGCCTATGGGCGCGGATTACCCAAGCAATCCCAGCCATACCCAAGCGGTCAATATTGTCGCAGCCGTGGACAGCAACACCGCCGAGGCCGCCACCCGCCGCGCCACGCCATACATGTTGGCAAAGATATAGGCGTTGATGCCCGGGGCCATGGCCGATGTGATAACAGCCGAGCGAAAGGCGTCTTGCGGCAGGGCCAGCGCGGTGCCCAGCGACCATGTGATCAGCGGATGCAGCCCCAGCGACACGGCGCTGATATACAGG
>WGBJ01000205.1 GCA_015494385.1 Marinosulfonomonas sp. | reverse complement strand
GTATAGAACCCTTCCCATTGCAGGGCGGTTTGCAGCAGTTTGCGTTCGTCCTTTGTCAGCAGGGCTTCGGAGCGGCGTGCCTGACGCGGGGTTTCATCGGCGGGGGGCGGCGGGGTGACGACAACTGGCGCATCGGCCACAACATCCGGTGTTTGCGGCTGGGCCGGTGGCTGATCAAGGGTATTGGCGCCGATTGGCCAGAATTGCTGTCGGTAGGATCGCCCGTCCGAAATGAAACTGTCGTGCGGGATCAGGTTCTCGCGTTTCAGGGTTTCCATTGTTGAAATCGCACCTGCGGGTGTATATGGCCCCAGCGCAATGGCATACCAGCCCCGCCCAACGGAAAAGCCGCTGACATTGTCAAACACGCCGGCATAGGCGCGGGCGCGGTCCTGGCCTTCGCGCAGGCTGGGTTGGGCTTCGATCTGGACCCAGGCGGATTGCTGGGCGTTGGCAACACCGGAAATTGCGGTGAAAATTGTGAAAATTACCAATACAAAAAACTGTCTCATATTCCCCCTTGGTCGCACGGGTTTGGAAAATGTGCGATTCATTTCCTTTTCATTAGCGGGAACAGTTCTGTTTTGCACCCCAAAATTGCGTGATTTCACAGGGCATATGTTTCTTGTGGCGTGGAAACCATGTTAGCAATGCGCAACCAAAGGATACTGGAATGACTGATACGCTTGACCCTGAAAACTGGACCGATACCCGCGCTGCAGCGCACCGGATGCTGGATGCCGCACTGGACAAGATGGAGCGCGCCACGCAAGGGCCGGTTTGGCAGCCCTTGCCCGATGATCTGAAACAGGCATTGCAAACGCCATTGCCACAACAGGGGGCGGGGGTGGCGGCGATGCAGGCCCGCGCCGAAACCCTGTTGTCCTATGGCGTGGGCAATACCCATCCGCGGTTCTTTGGCTGGGTACACGGGGCGGGGGCGGCCAGCGGTTTGATTGCCGATATTGCGGCCAGTGCGATGAACGCCAATCTGGGCGGGCGGGATCATGGCGCGATTTATGTGGAAAAGCAGGTGGTGGACTGGGTGCGGCAGATGTTCGGCTTTCCGGATGCGGCCAGCGGGCTGGTGGTGTCGGGCACATCGATGGCCACCATCATCGCGCTAAAGGTGGCACGGGAGGCCGCGCTGGGGCTGGCGACCCGCAGCGATGGTGTGGGCGCGCACCGGCTGGTTGGCTATGCCTCGTCACAGGCGCACAACTGCGTGGCGCGGGCGTTTGATCTGCTGGGGCTTGGGGCGGGGGCCTTGCGGTCGGTTCCGGTTACTGCGGGTTATGAAATGGACCAGTCTGCGCTGGCCGAAATGATTGCACAGGACCGTGCGGACGGGTTGCGGCCGTTTTTGGTGGTTGGCACGGCGGGCAGTGTCAATGTGGGGGCGTTTGACGATCTTGAGGCGCTGGCCGATCTGGCCGCCAATCAGGATATGTGGCTGCACGTTGACGGGGCCTTTGGCGCGGCGGGGGTGTTGTCTGAAACCTTGCGGCCCCGCCTTAAGGGGATCGGCCGGGCGGATTCGCTGGCGTTTGATTTCCACAAATGGCTGCATGTGAATTATGACGCGGGGTTTGTGCTGCTGCGGGACGGGGCCGCGCATCTGGCTGCGTTTTCCAGCCGCCCCGATTACCTGCAAGCCGCCAAACGGGGCCTTGCGGCGGGCAACCCGTGGCCGGTGGAATACGGGCCGGAACTGTCACGCGGATTTCGGGCGCTGAAAATCTGGGCGCAACTGGTGGAGCATGGCACCGACAGGCTGGGTGCGATGATTTCCAAGAACTGCGCACAGGCGCGCTATCTGGCGCGGCTGGTGCAGGACCATCCGGCGTTGACCCTGTTGGCACCGGTCGCCAGTAGCGTCGTGTGCTTTCGTTACGGCGACAGCGATGCGGTGAACGGTGAAATCGTGATGCAGTTGCAGGAAAGCGGTATCGCCGCGCCCTCGGTCACCACGCTGGACGGGCAAACAGCGATCCGTGTGAACATCACCAACCACCGCACCCGAAATTCCGATCTGGATATGCTGGTGGATGAAGTGGTGCGGCTGGGCGAGGCCCTGACCTGACCCGCTGTCGCAAATCTTCAAGATTTACGCGGGCAGGGCGGGTAAGGTTGGGCACACATAATTTGGAGCCAGTATTATGATTTTCCGCTACACCATCCTGTATGTTCAAGACGTCAAAGCCACGCTTGATTTTTTCAACGCCGCCTTTGGTCTGAAAACTGCCTTTCTGCACGAAAGCGGCGATTACGGCGAATTGGATACGGGGCAGACCAAATTGGCCTTTTCCTCGATTGAACTGATGCAGCAACTGGGCAAAACACCGGCGACAAAACCCGTTACCAACCCGTCCTTTGAAATCGCCTTTGAAACGGAGGATGTTGCCGGAGTCTTGGCCAAGGCCGTGCAGGCCGGGGCCGAGCAGGTGCAGGAGGTTCAGGAAATGCCGTGGGGCCAGACCACCGCCTATGTGCGCCTGCCCGAAGGGATACTGGTCGAAATCTGCACGGCTGTTCAGGCGCCGTAGCCCGCCACGAAATTCCGTGTCACCCACCCCGCATCGGCGCGTATCCGGTGAGGGGTGGTGCCGAACCAGCGGCGAAACTCGCGCGTCATATGCGCCTGATCGGCATAGCCCGCGTCACAGGCCAGATCGGCCAATGCCGCCGTATTTCCCAACCGCGCAACCGCTTGTCGTGCGCGGGCCAGCCGCAACCAGAACACCGGCGCTTGCCCCGTTTCGCGTTTCAACAACCGTTGCAGGCTGCGCAGGCGCACACCCAACATGGCCGCCGCATCGCCAACTGACGTCACGCCCGAGGCCAGACAGGCCAGCGCCTCGGATACTTGCGGCAGCGGGGTTGCGTAATCACGCAGGCGGGTGCTGATGGATACATCGTCCAGCCCGTCCTCCAGACTGGCCAGCAATCCGTCCACGTCAATCCGTACACCGGGGTGCAGGCGAAATCCGTTGAAATGATCGCCCGCACGGACAGGCACCTGATCGCATCCCGTGGCCAGATCGGTGACAAAACATTGCGGGCGCATACCTTTGCCGCGCCAGATGATCAGATCACGGCAACCATCGGGCAGCACCGTGGTGATACCCCTTTGGATCGCGTCAAATTTCCAGTGTTCCAGAAGGACGGGCGGTTGCGCAAAATCGCCGTATGGCTTGCCGACAGAAGTCATAGGCAAACCATACAGGTGTTTTTGTGGCTATCCCAGCAAATCCTTGACCATCGGCCCGACCTTGCCAAAATCCATTTGGCCCATGTAATTGGCTTTCAACTCGCCCATCACCTTGCCCATGTCGCGGATTGATTCTGCGCCCACCTTGGCAATTGCGGCTTTTACCGCCTCGGCGGCCTCGTCTTCGCTAAGCTGTTTGGGCAGGAAATCCTCGATGATCTTGATCTCGGACAATTCCTTTTCGGCCAGTTCCAGCCGTGCGCCTTCTTCATAGGCCTTGGCGCTTTCGTGGCGCTGTTTGACCATTTTCCCAAGGATTGCAAGCACTTCGTCATTGGTCGCGCCATCATCGTTGCCATCGCCACGCAGGGCAATGTCGCGATCCTTGATCGCCGCATTGATCAGGCGCAAGGTTGACAGGCGTTCGGTGTCTTTGGCGCGCATCGCTTCTTTCAATGCGTCCGCTATTCTGTGTCGTAGGTCCATTCGGTTTCCTCATCCCCTAGGTGCCGAAAATATCAAGACCACCAGATTACCCCGACAGCCCAGCCATGACAACCGCGCATCACAATGCTAAGGTGTTGTTTTTGAACAATAAGTCAAATTTCCTTTCCGCTTGACCACAATTGCGCCCCGCCATAGGTTCCGCTAGATTTGTGCAAAGGAGTCGCCCATGCCTGCCGCAGCCAGTAAAATTGACACCCCCAAACCCACCGCCTGCCTTGCGCTGGCCGATGGCACGTTGTTTTACGGCACGGGTTTCGGCGCCACCGGCGATTGCGAGGCCGAGCTGTGTTTCAACACTGCGATGACCGGCTATCAGGAAATCATGACGGACCCGTCCTATGCGGGCCAGATTGTGACCTTTACCTTCCCGCATATCGGCAATACCGGGGTCACGCCCGAGGACGACGAAAGCGCGCAGCCCGTGGCCGCGGGAATGGTGGTGAAATGGGACCCGACCGAGCCGTCAAACTGGCGCGCTACTGCCGAGCTCAGCGACTGGCTGGAGGCACGCGGGCGCATCGGCATCGGTGGGGTCGACACGCGGCGCCTGACCCGGGCGATCCGCCAGCAGGGCGCGCCGCACGTGGCGCTGGCCCATGACCCCGAGGGCAATTTTGACATCGAGGCGCTGGTCGCCAGGGCGCGCGCCTTTCCGGGCCTTGTGGGCCTTGATCTGGCCCGCGACGTGACCTGTGCGCAAAGCTATCGCTGGGACGAAACCCGCTGGGCCTGGCCCGAGGGCTACGCGCGTCAGGAG
>WGBJ01000204.1 GCA_015494385.1 Marinosulfonomonas sp. | reverse complement strand
CCCCCATTCAATCAAGGGTTATTCCGCCCCCTGCCCCTTGACCATCCTCTTCACCCACCGCCCCAGATACACCAGCGGCCAGCGCAATATCGACGCCCCTGCGATCAGGAATATTATCCCCCAGACGGGGCCATTCTGATAGGTCACATAGCCCAGCAACGGCACTCCGATGGCGATCAGGACATAGGCGCGGGTCCAGTAGTTGTCTTTGCTGGGGATCATCGCCAGCACATTGGCCGCGATCACCCACAGGCAGGCCAGCACAAAGGATGCGGTCATTCCGCCCCCCTGACCCGTCCGATCAGGCGTTTGCCCATGTAAAACAGCGGGCGGCGGAACATGGATATGATGGCGATGCTGGCGGCCAGCACGATCCATGCGTTGTGTTGATAGCCCAGATAGACCAGCAAAAACGGCGCCGCGATCAGCAGCACAATCCCCGGCGCGAACTGGCGGCGCATGGGCAGCAGAGCAACGATGGCCGCCAAGATCACCCATAGCGCGGCAAGGGTGAGCGAGGCGGTCATTGCGAGACCCCGATCGTTGCGCCAAATGCCGCCAGAGACGCCAGCATCCCGAACCACGGCACAATCGCTGGCACCCGGAAAGGGGCCACAGGCTGGCGGTATTTCAGGGCAATCAAAGTCGTGTTCACAATGGCGAAAACCAGCAGCAGCGCCATCGAGGTTATTTCGGCCAGCTTTGCCACCGGCAGGGCAAGAGCCGAAATGATGACCGTTGTGCCAATCAGCACAGTGGCCAGAACCGGCGTGCCAAAACGCGGGTGGGCGCGGTGGAATACCGCCAGAAATGCTGTGCGTTTACCCAGACCGAACAACACGCGGCTGGCCATGACGATTTGCGCCAGCACCCCGTTCAGCGCCGCCGCAACCGCGATCCATGCCATGAATGCGGCGGGGCGGCCCGTTGCCACCTCCCAGACCAGCGCCAAGGGCCGGCTGCTTTGGCTTAGCATATCTACCGGCACGGCCCGGACAGCGGCCAAGGACACCAGCGCATAAAGAACGGCTGTGATCCCCAGCGCCATCAATATGGCCCGGGGCATATTGCGCGTGGGGTTTCGGGTTTCTTCGGACATATTGACCAGATCTTCAAAGCCGATAAAGGCGAAAAAGGCAAACACCGAGGCCCCGACAATCCCCGACCATTGCGGTGGCGGCGGGTTTGCCAATCGGCCACGGGTACGGCGGAAAATCCTGCCCAGATGATGATCAGCAGGCCCGATACCTCGATGATGGTCAGGATGGCGGCAAAGCTCAGGCTTTCCAGTGCGCCAATCATGGCGATCAGCATCAAAAGCAGGCCCAGCCCGATCACCGCCACATCAAAACGCATAGGTGTGACCGAGGTCAGATACCCCACCCCGCCCCGCAGCACCGCCGCCGCAGCGACAGTTCCGGCAATGACCATGATGGCGCCGACAAGCAAGGCCAGCCAATGCCAGCCAATACCGGCGTCTACATAGGCAGATTCACCTGCCGCTTCGGGAATGCGTGACGACAATTCGCAATAGGTCAGCGCCGTTGGGGTCACAACCACGGCAGCCAGCAAGAAGGAAACAGGCGCCCATATACCCGCCTGCCCGGCTGCAGCACCAACCAGCACATAGATGCCCGCCCCGACCATGATCCCGACACCATAGACCGTCAACAGACCAAGTCCGAGCCGGCGTTTCAAGGTATCGGGCATCGGTTATCCTTTCAAACGCTCCGGCAAGGCATTGGCCCACGCGGAAATGGTGCCCGCGCCCAGACAGATCACCATGTCACCCGGTTTGGCCTGTTCTTTGATCAGGGCGGTCATGGCGTCCTCGTCTTCAATCGCCAGCGCATGGCGGTGGCCGTGGCGGATCAGGCCCGCGACCAGATCATCGCGGTCAGCGCCTTTGATGGGGTCTTCGCCAGCAGCGAACACGTCCGAGATGCCGACGATATCGGCGTCATTGAAACAGGCGCAGAAATCGTCGAACAGATCATGCAGGCGGGAAAAGCGGTGCGGCTGGTGCAGGGCAATCACGCGCCCCTCGGTCGACTGGCGCGCGGCCTTCAGGGCGGCGGCTATCTCGACGGGGTGGTGGGCGTAATCATCGATGATGGTCACACCGTTCACCTTGCCCACACGGGTAAAGCGGCGGTTCACGCCACCGAAATTCTCTAACGCTGTGCGGATTTCATCCAGCTTCATCCCCAGATGCCGTGCCACGGCAACAGCGGCCAAGGCATTGGAAACATTGTGGTCTCCGGGCATGGGCAGGGTGCAGCCCTCGATCATCCTGTCCTCGGATTGCAGGGCGATGTCGAAATGCGCCATGCCGTCCTTGTAGGTCAGGTTCTGCGCCCGCACATCGGCCTGCGCGTTAAAGCCGTATGTCACCACGCGCCGATCCGTGATGCGGCCAACCAGCGCCTGAACCTCGGCGTGATCGGTGCAGCAAACGGCCAGACCGTAGAAGGGAATATTGGACACGAAATCATGGAAGCCTTCGCGCAGGGCATCGAACGTGCCCCAGTGTTCCATATGTTCGGGATCAATGTTGGTGACCACGGCGATGGTGGCGGGCAGGCGGTTGAAGGTGCCGTCGGATTCGTCCGCCTCGACCACCATCCATTCGCCACCGCCCATGCGGGCGTTACTGCCATAAGCGTGGATGATGCCGCCGTTGATCACCGTCGGGTCCAACCCGCCAGCGTCCAGCAATGTGGCCACCATCGTGGTGGTGGTGGTTTTGCCGTGGGTGCCGGCAATCGCCACATTGGATTTCAGGCGCATCAGTTCGGCCAGCATTTCAGCGCGGCGCACCACGGGCAAGCCGCGTCTGCGGGCCTCGTCCAGTTCGGCGTTGCCGGGTTTGATGGCGGATGAAATCACCACCACTTCGGCGTTTTCCAGATTTTCGGCGTTTTGGCCAACGAATATCTTTGCCCCCAGATCGGCCAGTCGATCGGTGATTTTGCTGGCCTTCAGGTCGGATCCCTGCACCTGATAGCCGTGGTTCAACAGCACCTCGGCGATGCCCGACATGCCTATACCGCCGATGCCGACGAAATGGATCGCGCCCACATCAAGGGGCAGTTTGGTGGCAGCGGCGTTCATTGGCTGGCTCCTGTATCGGCGGTCTTTTTATCGGTTGTATCAGCAAGGGTTTCGACCATTTCCACCAGTTGTTCGGTGGCGTCGGGGCGGCCACATTTCAACGCCGCCTGCGCCATATGGTTTGCCGCAACGGGCGTGGTCAGAACAGCTTTGATTTGTGCGCTTAGGAAATCCACATCCAGTTTGGATTCAGGGATCAGGATGGCGGCCTCGGCATCAGTCAGACCACGGGCATTGGCGGTCTGGTGATTGCCCGTAGCGGCCGCATAGGGGATCAGGATCGAAGGGCGTCCGATCACCGCAATATCGGCGACCGACGAGGCACCGGCGCGCGAGATTACCAGTTGCGCCTCGCTCATCAAAGTCGGCACATTGTTGAAGAACGGTTTGACCACAGCTACCAGCCCGTGACTGGCATAAAACACCTCGACCCGCTTGCGGTCTTCCTCGCGGGCCTGATGGTAGATGCGCAGATAACCGCGCAGTTCTTCGGGCAGTTTCAGGATTGCCTCGGGCACCACATCGGACAGGATGCGCGCGCCCTGACTGCCGCCCATCACCAGTATCGACATCGGGTAATCACCGGGCGGAATATAGGCGGCACCGGCGCGTTCCAGCACAGCGGCGCGCACGGGGTTGCCGGTAAATGTGCCTTCGACCCCTTTGGGCAGATCGGTAGGCCATGTGCCACAGGCCACCGCATTCACCCGTTTGGCAAACAGCCGGTTCACCCGCCCCAAAACACCGTTTTGTTCGTGCAACATACGCGGACGGCGCAGGATCCAGGCCGCCGAAACCGCCGGAATTGACGGATAGCCGCCAAAGCCCACCACCATCGCCGGCCTGTCACGCATCATCCGCAGGGTGGCCGAAGCGATACCGCCCAGAATACGGAACGGCACCAGCAGTTTTGCCAGCGCCCCGCCACGGGCGAAGGTGGCGGATGAAATCTCTTCGATCTCGACCACATGAGGAAAGCCGCCGGTATAGCGTGCGCCACGGGCATCGGTGGACAGTTTTACCCGCCAGCCTTTGCGCAGCATGACCTCGGTCAGTGCCTGTGCGGGGAACATGTGGCCCCCCGTGCCGCCAGCGGCGATGATCAGAAGGGGTGGTTTTGACATGGATTAGTGTCCCCGACGTGCAAAGTGGTCAATAATTTCGCCCTGTGGCCGTGTGCGGGTAAAGGCCAGCAACATGCCAACCGCAATCCCGCCCGCAATCAGCGACGAGCCGCCGTAGCTAACGAAGGGCAGCGTCATGCCCTTGGCGGGCAGCAGGCGCACAGCGACGCCCATGTTGATCATGGCCTGAACGCCGAACATACAGGCAAGGCCCGTTCCGGCCAGACGAATGAATGTATCGCGCTCTTTCATCAGGCGCAGCAGGGAGCGCACCGTGATCACCATATAAAGCGCGATGATAATCAGCACCAGCACAAGGCCGTATTCTTCGGCGGCCACGGCGACGATGAAATCGGTATGCGCATCGGGAAGTGACCATTTCACCTGCCCTCCGCCCACGCCAACCCCAAAAAAGCCGCCTTCCTGAATGGCGTTGGTGGCATAGCCCATCTGGGTGGTCGGGTCGATGTCTGCCGACAGAAACCCGTCAATCCGCCGCGCAAAGTGTTCGGAATTATTATAGGCGAACATGCCGCCAAACACGACCAGACCGGCCATCGTCAACAGCAGGAACATCGGCGCACCGGCAACGAAATACATCACGCCCCAGCCGAACAGCACCAAAGACGCCTGCCCGAAATCGGGCTGCATCACCAGAAAACCGACAACCGTTATGGCAATGATAAAGGAATACAGCCGCCCGGGTGGTCCGTTGATTTCCTGACTGGCCGACATCAGCCACGCGGCAATTACCACAAAACCCGGTTTCAGGAACTCGGCAGGCTGCACCGAAGCAAAGCCCAATGAGTACCAGCGGATCGCGCCTTTGCCAAAATCCGTGCCCAGAAACGGCAGCATCACCAGCGCCACAAAGGCCCCCAGAAACCCCAGCACACCCAGCCGGCGCACCAGTGACGGGGCCATCATCGAGGTGACCATCATCACCACCAGCGCCATGCCGCCAAACAGCATCTGCCGTTGCACATAGTGAAACGGGGCCAGCCCGTTTTTCGCCGCCAATGGCGGGGACGCGGCCAAGCCCAGCAAAATGCCGATGCCGAACAGCATCAGGATTGCGGTCAGGGACCACCTGTCGATTGTCTGCCACCAACGGGGAAGAATAGGATCGCTGCTGCGAACCGGAACTGTTCCATAGACCATTTCTGTCATGGGATACCGCCTTACTGCCTCTAATACTGCCCGTTTGCCGGGTCTGCCTATCAGTGTAGCGCAATGATTCGCGTGACGCTAGCCCTTTGTTCACAGGGGCTTGCGTCCGGCTGCGCATCGTGGTTGACGGTGGATATGGGCAAGGGTTTGGACAATTTTGACACCATTATTCTGGGGGCGGGGGCCGCCGGAATGATGTGTGCGGCACAGGCCGGCGGGCGGGTTTTGCTGATTGATCAGGCCCGCGCGGTAGGTGAAAAGATACGCATTTCCGGCGGCGGGCGTTGCAATTTTACCAATATGTATGCAGGGCCAGAGAATTACATCTCGCAAAATCCGCATTTCGTTAAATCCGCCCTAAGCCGTTATAC
>WGBJ01000203.1 GCA_015494385.1 Marinosulfonomonas sp. | reverse complement strand
CACCACCCCCCAGCGCACAGCCATATCACGTTCCGGTAGAACCGTGCCATCCAGATCGGTGACCTCGACATCACCAAACAGGTTCATCTGCACCACATAGAAATTTTCGCGGATCAGGGTGTCGATCACGGGCAGCGGAAAAATCTCGTTGTGCATCTTGTTGCAATAGATACAACCGCGCTGTTCCCAGATGATCAACAGGCGCTTGCCCTGCTCGTTCGCTGTGGCCAGATCCTCGCGCACATCCTTGAACGTGTCTTGCAGCCATGCCGGTTTGTGCAAGCCGTCATCGCCCATTTCCACGGCCCCCGCAGGCATTGAAACCGCCATCAAAGCCGCAAATACAAATCCGAGAAAACGCATGAGGTATCCTTTCAGTGCTACCCGATAGTCTGGAACCACGGGAACATTTCGATCATGAAATTGGCGATGACATTCAGGGTGTTGGTCACCATCAGAATAGCAAACAGGATCAGCATCAACCCCATCACTTTTTCGACATAGGCCAGATATTTGCGATTCCGCGCCATCCAGCGCAGGAACGGTTTGGCGAAAAACGCGGCCAAAACAAAGGGCGAGGTCATGGCCAGACCGAATGTCATCAACAGCAATCCGCCCTGCATGACTGAATCCTTCATCGAGGCCAGAAACAGGATGCTGGCCAACATCGGCCCAACGCAAGCCGACCAGCCAAAGCCGAATGCCAGCCCCATCACATAGGCGCCAATGATAGTGGACGGGTCCGCTTTGCTTTCGAACTTTGCCTCGCGATACAGGAAGGGCACCCGCAGAACGCCCAGAAAATGCAGGCCGAACACGAATATGATCGCTGCTGCCCCGTAGGTCAGTTCGGTTTTCCACATCCGCACGGTTTGCCCCGCAGCGGTGGCCCCCATCCCCAAAAGGAAGAAGATCGTCGTCACACCCAGGGCGAAAAACAGCGCCGAAATTACCAGCCGCCGCGCCGCGCCCGGTGCAATACTGTCGTCGCTTTGCAACTCCGACATCGAAATGCCGGCCATGTAACTAAAATAGAACGGCACCATTGGCAGCACGCAGGGTGAAAAGAAAGCAATCAAACCTTGCAGCATTGCGCCGCCAAATGTCGCATCAAACATGTTGTGTTGTCCTTGTCCGCTTGGTCAAAACATATTATCATATATCTATGTAACGCAAGGATACCGTTTTATGCGGCGGATAATGACCTTATTGTTTGGCTTGGTGTTTGGATTTTTCCTGACATCCCAACAGGTTAGCGCAGAAGTGCGCCTGATGATGGTTGAACAGGATGGCTGCCCTTGGTGCGAACGCTGGAAGGCCGAGATCGGGCCGATTTACCCGAAAACTGCCGAAGGACGCATCGCACCGCTGGTAAAAGTGATGATTCACGACCCGCTTGAAAAGGGCATTACGCTGAATTCACCGCCCGTCTATACGCCGACTTTCATCCTGTTGAATGATGGTCAGGAAGTTGGACGGATCGAAGGGTATCAAAGCGACGAGTTTTTCTGGTGGTTCATGGAAACCATGATCAAGAAACTGCCTGACGATCTGCAAAAGGATCCGGGCGCATGATGGTTTATTGCCAGCGCGCGAAACATCGCACACCTGCCCAAAGGACAGGTTCTGGAGGTGCCAAAAATGCCGTATCAGGGGGTAATCTTCTGTGCCGGTCAATGAAATTGCCCGTTTTGGGCCGAATGACGAACCCGGGTTCTGATAAAGAGTAAGGAGCGTTCCAATGGAAGCGACACTAACCGGTTTTAACAACAACATGACCGCCAGCAAAGACGGCGTCGATACCGAGGAGCTGGGCGGCCGCGCAAGCGAAGCCTCGTCCTTTCTAAAGGCGCTGGGGCACGAGGGGCGATTGATGATCCTGTGCCACCTGTCATCGGGTGAAAAAACCGTGACCGAGCTGGAAAAACTGCTGTCATCGCGGCAGGCATCCGTCAGCCAGCAACTGGCGCGGCTGCGGCTGGAAGGGCTGGTCAAATACCGGCGTGAAGGCAAGACCATCTATTACAAGCTGGGCGATACAAAGGCCCGTCAGGCAATCGATCTGGTCTATA
The DNA here is from genome assembly GCA_015494385.1 of Marinosulfonomonas sp. Lineage (GTDB taxonomy): Bacteria > Pseudomonadota > Alphaproteobacteria > Rhodobacterales > Rhodobacteraceae > Profundibacter. Next base: position 3,343 of record WGBJ01000203.1, on the reverse strand, counting down.
ACCTGTTCTGCGGCACGGAACAGCAATAGCCTGCGACGCAGGGCCGGACGCCGGACCGGATAACAGAATTCGCCAATTGCAATGGCGCAAACAACCCGTGCGGGCCTGACTGGCCCTTGCGGGTTTTTCCTTTTTCCAGCACCTTTTAGACGATTTTCCTTGAACCCCTATGCCAGTCTGGCGCACAAATATCCTATCCAAGAACAGACCGGAAAACCGGCACGCGGGAGGATACTATGGATTTGCTGCCTTTTGGCGCCCAAGCAGCCCTTGTCGGGTTGTTTGGCGGCATCATTTTGGGCCTTGCCGGACGGATGGGCCACTTCTGTTCGCTGGGCGCGCTGGAAACCGCGGCTTATGGTCATGACCAAACCCGTTTGCGGATGTGGGGCATGGCCCTTGGCACTGCAATCATAGGGGTGTTCACCCTGAATGCCGCCGGCATTTTCGATTTCTCGCTGTCCTTCTATCATCAGGTCAAATGGAACCCGCTGGCCAGTATCTTCGGCGGCTTGCTGTTTGGCTATGGCATGGCGATGGCGGGCAACTGTGGCTATTCCGCGCTGACCCGTTTTGGCGGCGGCGATTTGCGCGCGCTGGTGGTGCTGGTGGTGATGGCGATATTCAGCTTCATCACCCTGAATGGGCCATTGGCCGCCCCGCGCCTGTGGCTGATCAAGGAAGAACCCTCCGAGGAGATCAGCTCGATCGCCTACACATTAGGTGCCGCCACAGGCATAGCGCCCTTTGCCATCGCGCTGGCCTTTGCCACGGTGCTGATCCTGTGGGCGCTGTCCTATGAAAAACTGCGCAACAATCACGAACAGATCTTCTGGTCGGTGGCCGTCGGGTTTGCCATCACCTTCGGGTTCTGGGGCACGTCGTTCCTGAACGACATCAGTTTTGGCGAAGTGATGGTCGAAAGCTATACCTTCACCGCCCCGCTGGGCCGCACGTTGATCTGGCTGATGACATCCTCGGCCGGAGGTCTGGTGTTTTCCGTTGGCTCGGTTCTGGGGGTGATTATCGGGGCTTTCATCGGCTCGTCCATCAAACGCGATTTCAAATGGGAAGCCTGCGAAGATCCGCGCGAATTGGGCCGTCAGGTGGGCGGGGCAGCCCTGATGGGCATCGGCGGCGTCACCGCTTTGGGCTGCTCGGTCGGTCAGGGGCTGTCGGCATTTTCAACGCTGGCCTATTCCGGCCCTGTCACACTGGCCGCGATTGCAGCAGGCGGGTTGATCGGCCTGCGCCACCTGATTCACGGGTTCGAGCCGGAATAGTATCGTCGGCCAAACAGCGCCAGATGCACCAGCAGGATCACAATCCAGGCCAGCAGAATGGTGGTTAACGTATGGCTCAGGAAATGCCGCCCGTTCACCATCTGGTAGCCCCCCATCGCCCAGCCCAGCGCCATCGCCCCCGCCAGCGCCGCCATCTGCTGACGCCGCGTTTTGGCAATCAGCACAAACAGCAACAGCGCAAACCCGCCCGAGGCATGACCCGCAGGAAAACACCGCCCCGGGGTTTCGTATTTATTGGCCTCAAACAGTGTCACATAGGGCACAGCGCCGCCGAATTCCTGCAACTGGTAAGGGCAATGCACATGGGTTTCCTTTTTGCCCAGCCCGACCACCGCAGGCACCAGCAGCAGGCACAACAGGATGAACAGATTATTGCGGGTGCGAAACCGGCGCAGGGGTTTGATCACATACGACAACACCAGCGCCAGCAGGATCAGGATGGCATACAGCACCAGCAGTTTTTTCGGCGCATCATAGAAAACAAAGCGGATCACCGGCTGAGCACTATCCACCAGCCACGCACCGTTACGATACAACAAATGCTGGACGGCCATATCCAGACCGGTGTTTTCCAGCCCCAGCACCACCACAAACAGCAGCACAACAGAAACGATCAAATGCCGCACGCGGTTGATACGAATGGGGGGCTGATCCATGTTCAGTCTTCTCCGGTAGACATATGGCGATCCCGGCAGGACTCGAACCTGCAACCCCCTGATTAGAAGTCAGGTGCTCTATCCAGTTGAGCTACGGGACCAATTTCATGGCTTACTGCGAGAAAGGGCGCGAAAAAGCAACCCCTAGTGGGTCCAGACGCTGCGCCGGTTGGTGGCAAAGTTTTCGCCGTAACCGCCGGGGCGGACCACCGGCTTGCGTTTGTGTGGCTCGAACACCTGCGCGTCAATGCCGTGGTGTTCGGCATATTCAACGGCGGCTTCTTTGGTGTCGAATTTCAAACGCACTTGTGAATCCATATCGCTGGTGCTGGTCCAGCCCATCAAAGGGTCGATACAACGCGCGGCTTCGGGGGCGAATTCCAACACCCATTTACGGCTTTTGGCTGTGCCCGATTGCATGGCATTTCTGGCTGGTTGGTAAATCCGCGCAAGCATGATCTGGAATCTCCGATATTGAGTTGCCCTGTTATCCCGAAAATCAAGCGCATACGCAAGCATACATTGCGCAAGTCCACAACTGTATTTGAATTAACCGGATTTCCACGCACAGACCCACCGTTAAATCACCACATCGCCTGCACCTTACTGGGAAAAAACAAGCGATTGCCGATCAAGTGCTAGGGAGCGTGGGTGGGGTGGGTGTGCGCTTGATCGACAATCAGTTCTTCTGCTTGCCCCTTCACGTTAAGCATAGTTTTTCAAACTGGCAACAATAAAATACCCCCTGGGTTGTGGCAAAATGGATAAAAATCTTCCTATAGTTTTAACTATTTGATAAAACCTGCTCTCTTTCGCCTTGAAAACACGGGAAATACGCGCTGTGCCGAACCACCCCCTTGCAGAAGAACAAAAACAGATCAAAACTGGCGGTCCAGATAGGAATCACGCCATGCAGCAAAACACCCCGGAACCGCGCCGCAAACTCGAAGGCGGCAAACGCTTTGTCATGCATACCGAGTTTGAACCGGCAGGCGATCAGCCCACCGCGATCAGGGAGTTGAGCGAAGCCATCAATGCGGGCGAGCGCAATCAGGTGCTGCTGGGCGCAACCGGCACCGGCAAGACCTTCACCATGGCCAAGGTGATCGAGGAAACCCAGCGCCCCGCGATCATCCTTGCCCCCAACAAAACCCTTGCCGCGCAGCTGTATGGCGAAATGAAGGGGTTCTTCCCTGAAAACGCGGTCGAATATTTCGTGTCCTTTTATGATTACTATCAGCCCGAGGCCTATGTGCCCCGCACCGATACCTTCATCGAAAAAGACAGCGCCATTAACGAACAAATCGACCGGATGCGCCATTCCGCCACCCGCGCCCTGCTGGAACGCGATGATGTGATCATCGTGGCCTCCGTGTCCTGCAT
>WGBJ01000202.1 GCA_015494385.1 Marinosulfonomonas sp. | reverse complement strand
GCGCGGACGTTATAGTCAATCAGGCTGGCATCCCAATCGCCCTTGGGGGCTGTGGGTGACAGGATTTCCTTTACGTCGATCTGTTCGTAACGCCACTGGTCCGTGTGTGCATACCAGGCCGAGGTCGAGTTCATGTGACGTGGTGGACGGTTCCAGTCCAGCGCGAAACACAGCGGGGTCCAGCCGGTTTGCGGGCGCAGCTTTTCCTGACCCACATAGTGGCTCCAGCCACCGCCGGATTTACCGACACAACCACACATCACCAGCATATTGATGATGCCGCGATAGTTCATATCCATGTGGTACCAGTGGTTCAGACCGGCGCCCAGAATGACCATCGAACGGCCTTCGGTTTTTTCCGCATTCAGTGCGAATTCACGGGCAACCGTTTCGATCTTTTCGGCAGGAACGCCGGTGATCTTTTCGGCCCATGCGGGGGTGTAGGGAACGTCTTTGGTGTAATCGTCCGTGGCCCATTCGCCACCCAGACCGCGATCCAGACCATAGCTGGCGCAGAACAGGTCGAACATGGTGGCAACGACGATTTCCTTCTTGCCCGACTTGATGCGCTTGACCGGAATATTGTGGGTCAGAACATCGGGGTGGTCGCATTTGACAAAGTTGTCGGTCGCCTGACCACCAAAGTAGGGGAAGTTCACTTCGGCCACATCATCGTGGTCTTCTTCCTGAATGAAGGACAGCTTCAGTTCGGTGTCCTTGCCCTTGGCGCGCTCTTCCAGGTTCCATTCGCCATCTTCACCCCAGCGGAAACCGATGGTGCCGTTGGGCACAACCAGCGAATTGGATTTGCCGTCCCAGGCAATGGTTTTCCATTCGGGGTTATTCTTCTGGCCCAGTTTGCCTTGCAGGTCATCCGCCCGCAGGAACCGGCCCGGAACATATTTGCCGTCTTTTTCTTCCAGACAGACCAGCATCGGGAAATCCGAATATTTGCGGGTGTAGTCCTCGAAATAAGGGGCCTGACGGTCCAGATGGAATTCACGCAGGATAACGTGGCCCATGGCCATCGACAGCGCACTGTCTGTGCCCGCTTTGGGGTTCAGCCAGATATCACCGAATTTTGCAGCTTCGGAATAGTCAGGGCTGATCACGGCGGATTTGGTGCCTTTATAGCGGACCTCGGTATAGAAGTGCGCATCGGGCGTACGGGTTTGCGGCACGTTACTGCCCCAGAGCAGCAGGTAACCGGCGTTATACCAGTCAGCCGATTCCGGCACGTCGGTCTGTTCACCCCATGTCATCGGCGATGCTGGCGGAAGGTCACAATACCAGTCATAGAACGACATCACGGTGCCGCCCAGCAGGCTGAGATAACGGGCGCCAGCGGCATAGGATACCATCGACATCGCAGGGATCGGAGAGAAACCGAAGACGCGGTCTGGGCCGTATGTTTTGGCGGTGTAGGCGTTGGCGGCCCCGATGATTTCGTTGGCCTCTTCCCATGTGGCGCGAACGAAGCCGCCCTTACCACGGGTTTTGACGTAAGACGCACGCAGGATCGGATCATCCTGAAGGGCCTTCCACGCAGCAGTTGCGCTCATGGTGGCGCGCAGTTTGCGGTAGGCGCGCAGCATCTTGCCACGGATCAGCGGGGTTTTCACGCGGTTGGCGGAATACAGATACCAGCTGTAGGAGGCGCCACGCTGGCAACCACGCGGTTCGTGGTTGGGCATATCGGGGCGGGTGCGCGGGTAATCGGTTTGCTGGGTTTCCCAGGTCACGATACCGGATTTGACATAGATTTTCCACGAACATGAACCGGTGCAGTTTACGCCGTGGGTCGAACGGACAATTTTGTCGTGACGCCAGCGGTTGCGGTAAACATCTTCCCAGTCGCGGTTTTCAATGGTGGTTTCACCATGTCCGTTGGAAAACGTATCCAGTCGTTTTGACTGGAAGAAATTCAGGCGGTCGAGCAGATGGCTCATTTGGTTTCTCTCCTGTTCTAGGGGATGCCGCCCCGACGTGCTGCCGGGGCGGACAGGGATATGTTTTACGGGTTCTTCACATATGCGCCGGGACGCAGATAGAACCACCAGTTGATCGCGATACAGACGCCATAGAAGATGGCAAAGCCGTAAAGGGCGTATTCAGGTGTTGTCGCCTTGATCTGTTCCCCGAACACTTTGGGGATGATGAAAGCGCCATAGGCAGCCACAGCCGAAGTCCAACCCAGCACGGGACCGGCCTGTTCCTTGTTGAACACAACCGCGATGGTGCGGAAGGTCGAGCCGTTGCCGATACCGGTGGCAGCGAACAGGATCAGGAACAGGATCATGAATGGCAGGAAGTAATCCTGCGGTGTGGCCGAAGCATAGGCCTCTTTCAGGAAGTAAGCCACGCCCAGCGCCGATGCGACCATTACAAAGGAAATGATCTGGGTCACTTTTGCGCCACCCATTTTATCGGCGATCATACCGCCAACGGGGCGGATCAATGCGCCGATGAACGGGCCCATCCAGGCATACATCAGGGCCGAGGGGCCATCCGGATTGACAGTATTATGGGTCATAACCCCGTCCACCATCACATGCGAGAAACCGAACACCACCTTGATGGCCAGTGCGAATGTCGCCGCGTAACCGATGAACGAACCAAAGGTCATGGTATAGATCACGGTCATGGCCCAGGTGTGCTTGTTGCCGAAAATCTTGTACTGGCGTGTCAGGTTCTGGCCGACGGCACCGGGGATCATTTTCAGCAGGAACACGGTCAGCGCAATCACGATCGGCAGCACAATCCATTTGGACACCATCAGACCCGAAGTCGGAAGACCGCCGGGAACAGTCGGCAACATCAGCCACAGACCAAAGGCCGCGGTGACAAAGCCCACCAGCAACATGCCGGTGATGGTGGCAAAGGCTCCGATCGGGTTCGGAATATCGGGCGAAACATGTTCGTCACGAATGTTGTTCATGCCGAACCAGCCGATAATGGCAAGCGGGATCAGGAATACCAGCCAGATAAAACCGGCGTTCTGGATATAGGTTTCGGTGCCGGCCGGAATTTTCCCGATCAATGTGCCCGAAGTGTTCACCAGTGTGCGGCTTGGTCCGCCGAAAATGCCGACAGTCATGACCAGCGGGATCAGGATCTGCATGGTGGTCACACCAAAGTTGCCCAGACCCGCGTTCATACCCAGTGCATAGCCCTGCACCTTTTTCGGGTAGAAGAAGGAAATATTCGACATCGAGGAGGCAAAGTTACCACCGCCGATACCCGACAGGAAGGCCAGCAGCTGGAACTTCCACAGTGGCGTATTCGGATCCATCAGCGCCAGACCCGTGCCCAGGGCCGGGATCATCAGCAAGGCGGTGGTGAAAACGATTGTGTTTCGTCCGCCCGCGATCCGGATAAAGAATGTCGACGGAATACGCAGCGTCGCGCCGGTCAGGCCGGCAATCGCGCCCAGTGTGAACAGTTGCGACTTTTCAAACGGAAAGCCCAGGTTGATCATTTGCACCGTGATGATGCCCCAATACAGCCAGACAGCAAAGCCGATCAGCAGGCTGGGGATTGAAATCCACAGGTTTCGTGTTGCGATGGACTTACCGGTCGAGGCCCAATAGCTCTCGTTCTCGATGTCCCAGTTTCTGATATCTTTTCCCAAAGTCTTTCTCCCTTTGGTGGTGGTTTTTATGGCGGGCCGCGCATGCAGCCCGCCTGTTTATTCTAATTAGTGTGGAACATCCGACAGATGGGTGTTCTTTGTCAGTTCAGGATGGTTCTTGCGGTCCATCGAGCGGATCGCCAGATGCATCCAGATCATGCTGATAGCCACGATGATGAACATCAGCATGAACACGACCGACCAGACCTGGAACACATCCAGCAGAATACCGAAGGCAATTGGCAGAACAAAGCCGCCCAAACCGCCGATCATCCCGACCAGACCGCCGACAGCCCCCACGTTGTGCGGGAAGTAGACGGGAATGTGCTTGTAAACAGCCGCCTTGCCCAGGCTCATTACAAAGCCGAGGATCACGGTCAGGAACACAAACAGATAGAGCGGAATGCCAAAGCTGAACTCGATCAGGTTGGGGCTTCCGTCTTCATGCGGGATACCTTTGACGATATAGGTGGTCTCCGGGTAGCTCATGATGAACAGCACAACCAGCGATACGCCGAAGGTCAGATACATCACCGAACGGGCACCCCAAACATCCGACATCCAGCCCCCCAGCGCACGAAAGATCGATCCGGGCAGCGAATACATACCGGCAAATACCCCCGCCGAGGTCAGCGCGACCCCGTAAGCCCCGACATAGTAACGCGGCAGGAACGACGCAAAGGCAACAAAGGCACCGAATACGAAGAAGTAGTAGGTTGCGAAACGCCAGACCTGAATATTCTTCAGAGGTTCAAGCTGTTTGAGCGCAGGCACCGGCTTGGCACCTGTTTCCTTCTGCATTTTACGAACGGGGTCTTCTTTGGCGAAGATGTAAAAGACAACGGCCATAATCACCAGCACCACCGCATAGATTCTGGCAGTGTCTTCCCAGCCGTATGCAACCACAAGGAAAGGTGCCGCAAAGTTTGTGACAGCCGCCCCCACGTTACCGGCCCCGAAGATGCCAAGTGCCGTGCCTTGCTTTTCAGCTTCGAACCAGCGGGACACATAAGCAATACCGATGATGAACGAGCCACCGGCAAGACCCAGACCCAGCGCCGCCATCAGGAACACCGCATATGTGTGAACCGAAGCCAGCAACCAGACCGAAACCGCAGTGATCAGCATTTGCAACGGCAGCATGATCCGTCCACCGAACTGGTCGGTCCAGATCCCCAGAAATATCCGGCTCAGCGAACCGGTCAGAACAGGTGTCGCGACCAAAAGGCCGAACTGGGTTTCGGACAAGCCCAGCTCTTGCTTGATTTTAACGCCGATAATCGAGAAAATCGTCCAAACAGCAAAACAAACAGTAAAAGCCAAAGTGCTCAGTCCCAACGCTCGGTACTGGTCAGATTTGGTCACTCCATCTAGCTCATGCATTACGTGCCCTCCACGTTATTTTGCGCAAAAATGCGCTTTGTGTGTTGCGGGTACTGGATATTAATTCCCGCATCAACAACTTGATTCAAATCAAGTTACCATAAAAACGCGTTTAAAATAAATATGTTAGAAACATATGTCATGAAGCCATAGGTTAATTATTGTTTGGGGTGGTTACATGCGTCCATTGGCGCCTTGACAATTACCGCCACCTGGCTTGATATATGTCAAACGTAAACCAGCGAGCCTCCTATGCGTGACAGTGATATTCCCGCGATTCGATCTCTTGAGCTTTTCCGTGAAATGTCGGACGAAAGCTTTGCTGAACTGGTGCGCGGGGCCTATGTTCAGAACTTTCCACCCAATATGGAACTGATCGTCGAGGGTGATCCTTGCGACTTTTTGCACATCGTTGTGGATGGCTCGGTCGAGCTGTTTGCCAACTGGAATGAACGCGAAACCGCGATGACGATTCTGCGCGAAGGGGCGACATTTATTCTGGCGGCGGCCATTCGCGATGCGCCAAACCTGATGTCGGCCCGCACGCTGGAACGCTCCCGCATCATCATGGTGCCGGCCGAAGATGTGCGCGCAGTGTTCCAGAAAGACCATGATTTCGCCCGCGCGATTGTGCAGGAACTGGCCTATTGCTATCGCGGCGTGATCAAGGGCGTGAAGGGGCTAAAGCTGCGCACCTCGATTGAACGTTTGGCAAATTACCTTCTTAAGTTGCAAAAAAAGATGGGCGGCGGTGATAAATTCGAATTGCCGATCGAAAAGCGCCGTCTGGCCTCCATTCTGGGGATGACACCGGAAAACCTTTCGCGGGCGATCAAGGCATTGCGGCCATACGGGTTGATTATTGACGGACAGTTCATCGAGATCACGAAACCGGATGACCTGAAACAGCTGGCCAAGCCAACACCGCTGATTGACGATCCCAGAAGCTAGCGGCCCCGAAATCTTTAAAAGATTTCGGATCGTTTTCTTTCAAAGAAAACGCGCGCGACACCTCGGGGTTTTCAAAACTTGTTTGCCCCCCGTTATTATCGTAGCGTCCTTCTATGAGCACAGTTTTTATTACTCACACCGATTGCCTGTCACATATCACGCCCCCCGGTCACCCCGAACAGGTGGCGCGGCTGGAACGTGTGCAACAGGCCTTGAACGCGCCGGAATTCGCAGATTTGCTGCGCGAGGACGCCCCGCTGGGGACGGATAGCCACATCCTGTTGGCCCACCCCGCAGCACATATCAAACGGGTGCGCGATGCCGCGCCGTCCAAAGGCACTGTATCACTGGACCCCGACACGCATATGTCCGCGGGCTCGCTGACCGCTGCAATGCGCGCTGTAGGGGCGAATATCCGTGCGGTGGATATGGTGATGAATGGCGAGGTAAAAAACGCCTTTTGCGGTATCCGCCCACCCGGCCACCACGCAGAACAGGAAAAACCGATGGGGTTTTGCCTGTTTGGCAATGTCGCCATCGCCGCCAGACACGCGCTGGAAAACTGCGGCGCCAGACGGGTGGCGATTGTGGATTTCGATGTGCATCACGGCAATGGCACACAGGCCCTGTTGTGGGATGAATCCCGCGCCCTGTTTTGCTCCAGCCACCAGATGCCGCTATACCCCGGCACCGGTGCCGCCACCGAAACCGGCGCTTTTGACAATGTGCTGAACTACCCCCTGCCCGAGGGTTGCACCACCGCCACCCTGCAAGCCGCCTATGACGGTGAGATTTTTCCGGCAATCGAAGCCTTCAAACCCGATCTGATCCTTGTATCCGCCGGATTTGACGCCCACCGCGCCGACCCGCTGGCAGGCCTGATGTGGGAGGTCGAGGATTTCATCTGGCTGACCAACCGCATTTGCGATGTGGCGGACAAGGTGTGCGACGGGCGCATTGTCTCGACATTGGAAGGCGGATATGATCTGGACGCATTGGCGACCTCGGTCGCCGCACATGTTTTGGTTTTGATGGAGCGCGGCGGATGAGCGACAAACCGGTAGACAAAATGAGCTTTGAAGAGGCGATGGCAGCACTTGAGGCCGTCGTGGGCCAGCTTGAGCGCGGGGACGTGCCGCTTGAGGAATCGATCAAGCTGTACGAGCGCGGGGC
>WGBJ01000201.1 GCA_015494385.1 Marinosulfonomonas sp. | reverse complement strand
TGTGCACCGATTTTGACTCGGCATAGAAACTGCGCGCCATCGGCGTCATTTCGGCTGTCTCGAAATCCTCTTGCGGCGGCACCGGCAGGCCCAGCAGTTCCGCTGCATGGGCGATTACGTCCTGCGGCGGGGCGGGGTTGTCGTCGCAGACGTTGTAAATACGGCTCGGATCGGGACGGTTGATCGAGGCCAGCAGAACCTGCGCAATATCCTCGACGTGGATGCGCGAAAACAACTGGTTCTTTTTGACGATCCGCCGCGCGGTGCCACGGCGCACCTTGGCAAAAGGACCACGCCCGGGGCCATAGATACCGGCAAGGCGAAAGATATGCAGCGGCAGGCCGGTTTCAGCGGCCAGTGACTGCCATGCGGCCTCGGCCTCGACCCGCAACTGCCCGCGTTTGGTGGCGGGGGTCAGAGGGGTGTCCTCGTCCACCCACCCGCCATCATGGTTGCCGTAAACGCCGATGGTGGACAGGTAGCCGACCCATTTCAGGTTGGGCGCGTTGGCGATGTCATCACGCAAGGCGTTCAGCACGGGATCGCCCGCATCATCCGGCGCGGTTGAAATCAACAGATGGGTGGCCTGTGCCAGTGCGTCCGACATGTCCGAGCCGGGCCAAAGTTGCGCCTCGGCCCCCTGTTCGGAAATTGCAGGCAGGTTTTCAGCGTCCCGAGTGGTGCCGATCACGCGCCAGCCAAGGGGAATCAGCACACGCCCCAGCGCCTGCGCCGAATAGCCGTGTCCAAAAGAAAGCAGAGTGTTTTTCATAGGCGCCACTATTCCCGAAACCCTGCTAAGTGCAAGTTTTCTATATGTTACAAAAATTCAATTGACAGATCATTTTTGTAACATATTGTCGCAGCCAGTAACAACAGGACCGCGAACATGTATTCACAAGGATTGATCGGGGCGGACAGCCGCACCGAGGAAACAGATGAATTTCTGGCTGCTTTTCAGGCGCGCATTGATGCCGAGGAAAAGATCGAGCCAACAGACGCGATGCCCGAAGGGTACCGCCGCACGCTGATCCGCCAGATCGGCCAGCACGCCCATTCGGAAATCGTCGGCATGCTGCCAGAAGGCAACTGGATCACCCGCGCGCCCAGTCTGAAACGCAAGCTGGCACTGCTGGCCAAGGTGCAGGATGAGGGCGGGCATGGACTGTATCTCTATTCTGCCGCCGAAACGCTGGGGGTCACGCGCGAGCAGATGACCGAGGAATTGCACGCGGGCAAGGCCAAGTATTCATCGATTTTCAACTATCCGGCCCTTAGCTGGGCGGATATGGGCGCAATCGGCTGGCTGGTCGATGGCGCGGCGATTATGAATCAGGTGGCGCTGTGTCGCTGTTCCTATGGCCCCTACGCCCGTGCAATGATCCGCGTTTGCGCCGAGGAAAGTTTCCATCAGCGGCAGGGGTATGAAATCATGCTGACCCTGTGCAATGGCACCAAGGAACAAAAGGAAATGGCGCAGGATGCGTTGAACCGGTTCTGGTGGCCCGCACTGATGATGTTCGGCCCGCACGATGGCGACAGCGCCCATTCGGAACAGTCGATGAAGTGGAAGATCAAGCGGTTTTCCAATGACGCGCTGCGCGAGAAATTCATCAACGCCACCGTGCCGCAGGCCGAGTTTCTGGGGCTGACAGTGCCCGACCCCGATCTGGAATGGAACGCGGAAAAGGGTGGCTATGATCACGGCGATATCGACTGGGACGAATTCTGGCGCGTGGTCAAGGGCGACGGGGTGATGAACCGCGAGCGTGTGCAGATGCGCAAGGATGCCTGGGACAATGGCGCCTGGGTTCGGGAAGCGGCCTTGGCACATGCCGGGAAGCGGGCGGCCAAAGTCGCCGCCGAGTAGGTTTTGAGGGCAGGAGCGGGGGTTTCACACCCCCGCACCCCCGTGGGATATTTTTGGAACAAAGATGAGGATGGGTTGATGGGTGATGTGACACCGCTTTGGGAAGTATTTATCCGGCCCCGCAACGGGCTGGCGCATAAACATGTGGGCAGCCTGCATGCGGCGGACGAAGCTTTGGCGTTAAGTGCGGCGCGCGATGTCTATACGCGGCGCGAGGAAGGGACCTCGATCTGGGTGGTTCGCTCCGAGGCGATTGCAGCCTCCGATCCGGCGCGGGCGGGCGAGAATTTTGATCCGGCCGAGGACAAGATCTACCGCCATCCGACGTTTTACAAGATCCCTGACGATGTGGGGCATATGTGATGGCGCTGTATCGGGCATTGATCGAATTGGCGGATGACCATCTGGTGCTGGGGCACCGGTTGTCGGAATGGTGCGGCCATGCGCCGATGCTGGAGGAGGATCTGGCGCTAAGCAACTTTGCGCTGGATCTGATTGGCACGGCGCGCTCGCTTTACGCCTATGCCGCCGAGATTGAGGGCAAAGGGCGCAGCGAGGATGATCTGGCCTATCTGCGCAATGAGCGTGAGTATCTGAATTGCCTGCTGGTCGAGCGCCCGAATGGCGATTTCGCCCATACCATGCTGCGGGAATTCTATTTTGCCGCCTTTATGGAGCCGTTCTGGCAAGCAGCACTTGCATCCAATGACAAAGTGATTGCCGGTATCGCAGGCAAAGCGGTGAAAGAAATGGCCTATCATATGCGCCACGCTGGCGAGTGGATCGTGCGGCTGGGCGATGGCACCGAGGAAAGTGCGGCGCGGATGCAGGCGGCGGTTGTTGATCTGCACCCCTATTGGGAAGAGCTGTTTTCCGGCGGGGACTGCGATGCGCTGCCGGACCGGGCGGCCCTGCGTCCCGCGTGGGAGGCCAGTGTAAAAGCCGTGTTCGCCGAGGCAAATCTGGACTGGCCCGAGCCGGTTTACGGCCAGAATGGCGGGCGTGACGGGATGCACTCCGAAGTGCTGGGGCGGATGCTCTCGGACATGCAGTATTTGCAGCGCGCCCACCCCGGGGCGACGTGGTGACGGCGACAAAGGCATGGGATGTGGCGGCAGCGGTGCCCGATCCGGAACTGCCCTGCGTGACGGTGGCCGAACTGGGCATCCTGCGCGAGGTGGTGATGGAGGGCGACACAGCCGTGGCGCGGGTCAGCCCGACCTATTCGGGCTGTCCAGCGGTGCAATTTATCGAGGAAGCGATTGCCGGTGCCCTGCACGATGCGGGGTATAAGGCGCGCATTGAACGGGTGATCAGCCCGCCGTGGACCACCGACTGGATCAGCGACGCGGGCCGCGAAAAACTGCGCGCCTATGGCATTGCCCCACCGCAAACAGCCAGCAATTCCAAGCGGGCATTGTTTGGCGAAACCGTTGTGACCTGCCCGCGATGCGGCGCGACGGACACAGAAAAACTAAGCGAATTCGGCTCGACCCCTTGCAAGGCGCATTACCGTTGCAAGGCCTGTCTGGAGCCGTTTGACTATTTCAAATGCATCTGAGGAGAGTTGCACATGGCGTTTCATGAATTGGTAATTTCCGGTGTCCGGCAAGAGGGCGCGGATGCGGTGGCTTTGGAATTTGCGGTGCCGCAGGAACTGGCCGCGGAATTTGCCTATGTGCCGGGGCAGTATCTGACCTTGCGGGCAAATATTGACGGGCAGGATGTGCGGCGGTCCTACTCGATCGCCTCGGCGCCGGATGCGCCTTTGTGCGTCGGTGTGCGGCAGGTCGAGGACGGGGTGTTTTCGACCTATGCGCAGGGTCTGAAGGCGGGGGACACCCTGCAGGTGATGCCGCCAGAGGGGCGGTTCATGTTGCAGGACCAGCAGGATATTTTGCTGATCGCGGCAGGCTCCGGCATCACGCCGATGGTTTCGATTGCCAATGCGGCGCTGGCCAAGGGGGCGCGGGTGACGCTGGTTTACGGCAACCGCGATTTTAAACATGTGATGTTTCGCAGCGAGCTTGAGGCGCTGAAAGATCAGTATATGGGGCGCTTTACCCTGATCCATATCCTGAGCCGTGAAGAACAGGATGTGCCGCTGTTGAACGGCCGGATCACTGGCGACAAGATCGAGCGCATGGCCAAGGCCGGCGCGATTGATCTGGACGCCGCTGACGGGGTGTTTCTGTGTGGGCCGGGCGAGATGATTACGGATGTTTCAGCGGCGCTGGCCGGTTTGGGTGTGGCCGACAGCATCCTCCATTCCGAACGGTTCACGCCGGATGGCGAGGCGCCGCGCAAACGCTCCAAGGCTGCGCAAGCGGTGGCCGAAAGCGGGGTTGAGGTCGAGGTTATTCTGGATGGCAGCCGCAAGAAATTCCGTGTCGAGGAAGGGGATGAAAACATCGTTGCGGCGGCGGCGCGGCAAGGGCTGGAGTTGCCCTATTCCTGCAAGGGCGGGATGTGTTGCACCTGTCGCTGTCGGGTGACCGAAGGGTCGGCGGAAATGGCAGTGAATTATTCGCTTGAGCCGTGGGAGCTTGAGGCCGGATTTACGCTGGCGTGCCAGACACGGCCAACTTCGGAAAAACTGGTTCTGGATTTTGACGCCGCATAAACGCGGGTTCAGGATTTCAGACGATACCGGAAATCGCAGTGATCCGCGCCTTCCATAATGGTCTGGGTGCGGGTCAGCTCGATGTTGTCGGAAAAGCCGATGCAGAAACTGCCATCGCGGTTGCACGATAGCAGATGGCCGATCTCACCCAGCCCCATGTCACGATACATGCGGGCATATTCGCAACGGGTGATGTTGTAATCCAGCGCCGTGTCGGTTTCCTGCAGGTAGGTCCGTTCCAGCGCATCGTCCATGTCCCACAGGTGGTGGTTTGCGGCCAGATCGGCCAGCGTGGGTTCATGATCGTATTTCGCCTTGAATTCGCGGCCCTGCGTGATGGCGGAATTGGCCACCGATATGCGGATGATTTCCTGTGCTTCCTCTTTGCCGTGGCGTTCTTTCAACACATCATAGATTTCGCCGATAATCTCGGCCTCGATCCGGCGTTTTTCGATCATCGGCATGGGTTTGTCAGTCATCGTTCTGATCCTTCTCATAAGCGCGGCGGACGGGTGTCGCGATAGCGGTATTTGACAAGCGCCGCAGGGGCAACCCGTTTGCCAATGGCGTGAAACGGGATTTGACGCGGGGCGGTTAGCGGGATGGCAAGGTCATCCTGTCCGGCCCCCGTTAGGGCATTGGCCAGTTCAATTCCCAACGGGATGGTCAGGGCAAGTCCGCGACCATTGTAGCCGGTAAAGCCGATATAGTTTGGCCCCAGTTGATGAAACCGCGGGAAAAAGTCGGTGGTGATGCCGACGTAACCGCACCAGATGTGGCTGAAACGGGCATCGGGCAGTTGCGGGAAAGTATCGGCAAGCCGTTTGGCGATATGTTTGCGCAACCGCGCATGGGCGTTGGTTTTGATCATCAGGGAACTGCCGGTGATCAGGCGGTTTTCGGCGTCTTTGCGAAAGAAATGCAGATCGCCCCGCGTGTCGGAAATGGCCGGATTGGAGGGCAGGATGCTGGCGTTTTGTTCCTTTGTCAGCGGTTCGGTTGCCATTTGCCATGATGTGATCGGCACGAACGAGCGGCGGATTTTCGGGGCAAGACGGGCGGCCAACGCGCCGGTATAGGCATTTGTGGCCAGCAGGACTGCCCCGGCGACAATCGTTGCATCCGGCGTTTTCACCAGCC
>WGBJ01000200.1 GCA_015494385.1 Marinosulfonomonas sp. | reverse complement strand
TTCCTCGGCTGATGTGGCTTCGATCACGCGGTGGCCCATGTCGGTCAGCATTTCGCGCACAGGTGCAGGACCGCGTCACGGGGCTGGAACTGGGGGCCGATGACTACATCATCAAACCCTTTGACCCGGCCGAAGTGGTCGCCCGCGTCCGCGCCCGTCTGCGCAGTGGCAAAACCGGCACAAAATCCGCCAACCGCGCCCGTTTCGAGGGCTGGACAGCCCTGTTCGACAGCTATGTTCTGGTTGACAGCGAGGGCAATCAAACCCCCTTCAGCCACGCCGAAGGCGAAGTATTGCGCCTGTTTCTGGACAGCCCCAAGCGTTTGATTTCGCGGGCACAAATGCAGGAAACCCTTGGCGGCACAGCTGGCGAAAGTTTCGATCGCGCAATGGACGTGCGCATCTCGCGGCTGCGCACCAAACTGCGCGAAGACCCCAAAAATCCCCGCCTGATCAAAACCATTTACGGGGCGGGATATATCTTTCTGGGGGATGTGATCTGGGATTAACAAACGAAAGGAAAACCAACCATGAAAAAGCTGATCATAACCGGTCTTTTAACCCTGCTACCTTTCTGCGCCACAGCGTTCGAGGTCAGTGACGACAAGCTTTATGTCGATTACCCCGATCTGGCTGCCGAATACACACCGGGGCAGGAATACACAGTCCACGCCATTATCGAAAGCGGCACAGAGCAGCCGCAAATCCTCTATGTCATCTCGTTCAACAACAAAGGTGCGCTAACCCCGCTGGGGGCATTTCGTTGCGATACCGAATTTGAAGTCCTGAACAGCACCCACAACGGCCTGCACGACATCCGCTGCACCCGCATGAATGTCTTTGGCGAAGAAACCACCACCCGCCTGCAAGCCGATGAAACCGGTGTCTATATCGAGCGCTGATCTTCTTCTTGGCATAAATTTCTTCGGGGGGAATTGCCGTCAGGCAAGGGGGGCAGACAGCCCCCGCCTCCCGAGCGTCAGCGAGATACGGAGCGTTGCGCCAGCAACTCCGCTAGAGCAAATCCAATCCAAATACATTCACCACACAACCCGAACGCATTTGCAAATGCAAACGCTGCCCCGGGTTGCGCGGTGCATACATTTTTCCAATCAGATTGGATGCGCTCTAAACTACCCCATTGGCACCCCGCCCCGCTTCCTCTACTGATTTTCCCTGACAGATATGCAGGAGATTCCCCATGACACACCTCTGGGTCCGGGCCGAGCAACGGCCAAACGAAGAACGCGTCGGCCTTACACCCGAAGGGGCCAAGGCCCTGATCGACGCGGGCATCCGCGTCACCGTGGAAGAAAGCCATGTGCGCGCCATCCCGATTGATGGCTACATCGCCGCCGGTTGCGAGATTGCCGCGGAAAACACATGGCCCGACGCCCCGCTGGACGCGATCATTTTCGGCCTCAAGGAACTGCCCGAAGACGGCACCCCCCTGCCGCACCGCCACATTCTGTTCGGCCACGCCTACAAGGGCCAACCATCGGGGCAGATCCTGCTACAGCGGTTCAAGGCTGGCGGCGGCACCATGTATGATCTGGAATATCTGGTGGATGAAAACGGCCGCCGCGTCGCCGCCTTTGGCTATTGGGCCGGTTTCGCCGATGCTGCCGTTTCGCTGAAATGCTGGGCCGCGCAACAGCACGGCAAAATCTGCGGACCCGTCGGCGTTTACAAAAACAAAGACGCCCTGCTGGACGATCTGAAAACCACGCTCGACGCCACAGGCACCCCGCGCCCCACCGCTATCGTCATCGGCGCCTTGGGCCGCGTTGGCTCGGGCGCATCCGACCTGTGTGCGGCAATGGATGTTGCCACAACAAAATGGGACATGGCCGAAACAGCCCATGGCGGCCCCTTCCCCGAAATCCTGCAACATGACGTATTCGTCAACAGCATCTTTGCCAGCCCCGGCACGCCGGTCTTTGTGCCCGCATCCGCCAAAACCGATCCGCGCAAACTGACCGTGATCGGCGATGTGGCTTGTGATCCCGACAGCGATTTTTCCCCGATCAAGGTTTACGATCACACCACCACATGGGATGAACCCGCCCTGCGCGTAGCCGACAACCCGCCGCTGGATGTGACCGCCATTGACAACCTGCCATCGATGCTTCCGGTGGAATCCTCGCAGGATTACGCCGCGCAACTCTTGCCAAGCCTGCTGACCCTGACTGATCTGGACAGCGGTGTCTGGGCCCGCGCCAAGTCCGATTTCGACCGGCATACCAAAGACCTGTAACCGCAATGGAACCCGTGACCATCATCGGCTATTTCGCGGCCACCCTTGGCACAATTTGCTGGATGCCTCAGGTTTTCAAAACTTGGGTCAGCCGCGAAACCAAAGACCTGTCGTTATGGGCGAATTTACTGATGCTCGCCAATCTGAGCCTGTGGCTGATCTATGGTATCCTGCTGGGCGCGTGGCCGATCATTGTTGCAAATCTGATCTCGATCCTGTTGGTTGCATCCATTGTTACGGCCAAACTGATCTATAAATAAAGGAATACCCCCATGACAATTCACTGGTGCGGCACCGGCCTATCCGCCATCCCCGGCCTGCGACGCCTGATCGAGGCAGGCCATGAAGTCACCGTCTGGAACCGCACGGTTGAAAAAGCCCAAGATGCCGTGGGCGATCTGACCGACCGCATCAATGCTTTCACCATCGAGGCGTTGAGCCCCGAGGTGCAATCCGGTGACGTTGTGGTGTCCATGCTGCCCGGTGACTGGCATGTGCCGCTGGCGGAACTCTGCATCGAAAAGGGCGCAAATTTCGTTTCCTCCAGCTATATCGCGCCTGAAATGCGCGCGCTGGATTCCGCCGCCCGCGAGGCAGGCGTGGCGCTGGTGAACGAAGTCGGTCTGGACCCTGGTATTGATCATCTGATGGCACATTGGCTGGTAGCCGATTACCTCGCATCAAACGCCTATGACGTTCACAACCACATCTCGTTCATTTCCTATTGCGGCGGGGTGCCCAAACACCCCAACCCGTTCCGCTATAAATTCAGCTGGTCGCCGCTAGGGGTGCTCAAGGCTCTGCGCTCGCCCTCCAAATCCATCCGCGACTACGCCCCGCTGGATGTCGTCCGACCGTGGGATGCGATTACCAGCTACGCAGCCCCCCTGCCACAACCGGAAACCTTCGAGGTTTACCCGAACCGCGATTCCATCCCCTTCATGGCGCAATACCACTTTGACCCCGCGTGGCAGGTCAAGGAATTCGTGCGCGGCACCCTGCGCCTGAACGGCTGGGCCGATGCGTGGTCCGACGTGTTCACCGAAATTGAAACAGCCACGGACGCCCGCCTGAAAGAAATGTCCGATCAGTTCTGGGCCGACAACGCCTATGGCGAAGACGATCCCGATCGCGTGATCATGTGCGTTGGCCTGAAGGCCGAGGCAAACGGCACCCCCGTTTACCACAAAACCTATGTGATGGACGCCTATGGCGACGCCCGCGGCACCGCAATGGCGCGGCTGGTATCGGTGCCGGTTTCACTGGCGGTCGAGGCCGTGCTGAACCGCCAAATCCCCGCCGGCGTATCAGCGGCGCCGAGTGATCCCAAACTGGTGCAAGACTGGCTGGCCGAAGTGGACCGGCTGGCGCAACATTTGCAGGTTGTGGATCATCTGGGGTAATGGCCGGGGCTTTATAAGAACCCGTCTTCGACCTCTTCCACCGAATAGCCCAGCGCCTCCAGCCCGTCTTCCAGATAGTCGGGCAACAGCGGGATCGCCAGCAGGTAGGATTCGGTCGGGGCGGTGGCTTCGGCCTTGGCGGTCTGGATGGCTTCTTCCAGTTCTGCCGCATCAAAGGTTTCGCGCCCGATCCACATCACCGCCACCAGTGATGCCTGTTCGTCGCTGTTCATATCGGCGATGTATTGCTTCAAAGACGCATCAAACGCCGCCTTGCCGTCCCGTTCGCGGGCGCGGACAATAACACGGGCGATTTTATTGGTGCTGATCTGAAGCATCGGAATTCCTATCTGACGAGTCGCATAACAGTTTGCCCCAAAACCCGCCGTGGTCAAAGCCTAATCCGTGGGTTTTCCAATCGGCACCACATTTGCCGCATCGGCCTCGGTTTCCGGTGCCAGCTCCTCAAAATCGAAATTGTCCAGCCGCGCGGCGCGTTTGCCCGCCCGTTCTGCCGCAATACCGATCCCGTCCAGATCGGCGCGGGCTTGATTGAAATGTGTATCCAGCTTGCCCACTCGCTCGACCACCATTTCCACATCGCGGTGTAACTGGCGCAGGGTTTTGCGGATTGCGCCTGCCTGTTCGCGCATCCTTGCGTCCTTGAGGATCGCGCGCATGGTGTTCAGCGTGGCCATGCAGGTGGTCGGTGAAACGATCCACACCCGCGCATCGAACCCCTCGCGCACCAGTTCGGGGAAATTGGAGTGCAACTCGGCGTAAACGGCTTCGGACGGCAGGAACATCAGCGCCCCGTCAGCGGTTTCACCCTCCAGAATATATTTCTCGGAGATCGCCTTGATATGCGCCTTGACCGATGTGCGCATCTTTTTCGCCGCCTCGTTGGCCTCCCAGTCATTGCTGGCGTTGCGCAGGGCCTCGTAGGCTTCCAGCGGGAATTTGCTGTCGATCACAATCGGGCCGGGCGGGTTGGGCAGGTCAATCAGGCAATCGGCGCGCTTGCCGTTGCTTAGGGTGAATTGCAGTTTATAGCTGTCCTTTGGCAAGGCCTTGCTGACAATGTCGTTCAACTGGATTTCGCCAAACGCCCCGCGCGTTTGCTTGTTCGACAGGATGTCTTGCAGGCTCAGCACGTCGCCCGACAGTTTCTCGATATTTTCCTGCGCCTTGTCGATCGTCATCAACCGCTCTTGCAATTCGGTCAGGCTGCGGGTGGTTTTCACCGATGATCCATATAGCGATTCCTGCATGTTGGCCTGCACCTCGGCCA
>WGBJ01000199.1 GCA_015494385.1 Marinosulfonomonas sp. | reverse complement strand
TCAGCGCCTTGATGGTGGCCGACAGTTTCTTGTGCGGGTCCAGCGCATAGGCGCGCTGGAATTCACGCTGCTTGTTGCCGGGGATGGTCAGAAAGCGTTCTTCCCATGCAACGCGCTCGGCCTTGCCGCGTGCGCCGATGGCTTCCCACTCGGCCTTGATGTCCTTGGGGATGGTGAAGGCGGGCGATGTCCAGCCGTAGGCCTTTTTGGTGTCCTCGATCAGCTTGGGATCGGTCAGGGCACCGTGGCCTTTGGACGTATCCTGCGCACTAGACCCCAGCGCGATATGCGTCTTGCAGGCGATCAGCGATGGTTTCTTGGTTTTCTTGGCGGCGGTCAGGGCTTCGTCAATCGCCACTGGATCATGGCCGTCAATTTCAAACACCGACCATCCCGAAGCGCGGAAGCGCATCATCTGGTCCGTGCGGTCCGACAGGGACACCTTGCCGTCAATGGTGATGTCGTTGTTGTCCCACAGCACGACCAACTTGCCCAACTCGTGACGTCCGGCCAGACCGATGGCCTCTTGGGAAATGCCCTCCATCAGGCAACCGTCGCCGGCAATCACATAGGTGTGGTGATCAACCACCTTCTTGCCGTAACGCGCGCGCTGGATTTCCTCGGCAATGGCAAAGCCGACCGAATTGGCGATGCCCTGACCCAGCGGGCCGGTGGTGGTTTCAACCCCTTCCACATGGCCGTATTCCGGATGGCCCGCCGTGCGCGCGCCCCACTGGCGGAAATTCTTGATCTCGTCCAGTGTGACCTGCTCGTATCCCGTCAGATACAGCAGCGAATAAATCAGCATCGAGCCATGGCCCGCGGACAGGATAAACCGGTCGCGATCGGGCCAATGCGGGGCCTTGGCGTCAAACTTGAGGTGTTTTTCAAACAATACGGTGGCAACATCGGCCATGCCCATCGGCATCCCCGAGTGGCCGGAATTTGCCGCTGCAATAGCGTCCAGTGTCAGGGTGCGGATGGCGGCGGCCTTCATCCAGTGATCGGGGTGGTTTTTGCGCAAAGTCTGAATATCCACGGCGGTTTGTCCTTATCTGGGGCTAAACTTACCCCGTGGTGATAGCAGCGCCACGGATAAGATCAAGCGGGCAGGGGGCAGATCGGGGAAAAGGGCGGGTATTTCCGCCGTTGATTGGGTAAACTCGCCCCGTAAGTGCGAAGAATTGCGATTCGCGCAAGAGTCGTGCAGGGTGGGAATAGGCGAGTGAGGAGACAGGCATAGTGACTGAAATAACAGAACTTGAACGCCGGATCACGGATGCGCTGGCGCGCATTGATGCCGGTGTGGAGACCTTGGGGCAAGGCACAGCAAACGATGGCTCCGGTGATACCGCCGCGTTGCAAGAGGCGCTGGAGGCCGAAAAGGCCGCAAACGCCCAGTTGGAAGAACGTGTTGCGGCGATCAAGGACAAACAGGAAACCCTGATCAAGGATCTGGAAAAACAGATTTCCGATCTGACCGCCACCGTGGCGCGTCAGGAAGAGGACGCCAAAACCCTGATCGCCCTGAACAACGAGCTGCGCGAGGCTGCCGAGGCCCAGCAAGCCGCGTCAGGTGACAAGGACGCGGAACTGGTCAACAAGGCCCTGCAAGCCGAACTCGAGGCGCTGCAAACCGCCCGCAAGGCCGATCTGGCCGAGCTGGAAACGATTATGACCGAACTAAAACCGCTGATCGGGGAGGGCGCGTAATGGCCGAGACAACAATCACCATTGGCGGACGTAAATTCACCGTTGCCTGTCAGGAGGGCGAGGAACATTTCCTGCATGCCGCCGCCAAACTGCTGGACAACGAAGCCACGGTTCTGACCGAGCAAATCGGCCGCATCCCCGAACCCCGCATGTTGCTGATGGCCGGTCTGATGCTGGCCGACAAAACCGCCGGTCTGGAAGAAAAGCTGCGCGATGCCGAAGGTAAACTGGGCGCCCAGGAGGCCCTGCTGGAAGAAATGCGCGAAAAACCGGCGCCCGAGCCTGAACGCATCGAGGTCGCCGTAATCCCGCCAATGGTCACCGACACCATGGCCGAAATTGCCGCCCGCACCGAGGCTTTGGCCGAGAAGGTCGAGGAAAAGCTGAAAGCGGGGTAGCGGATTAACCCGACGGCAACCCTTTGCCCCTAACAGTTGGGGCGGAATACAAAGGGTTTGATCGTTGGGATTCGTTGAAAAAAGAAATGTGTATCGCCCCGCCACGGGCGAAGCCCCCTTCGGGTTTGATGAAATCTTCTTCTCGCGCACGGATCATCGCGGGGTGATTGAATGCGGGAACTATGTGTTCAAACGGGTTTCCGATTACGACTGGGGGGATCTGATCGGTGCCCCCCATAAACGCATCCGGCACCCCGATATGCCCAAAGGCGTGTTCTGGCTGTTCTGGGAAACCCTGAAAGCAGGCGAGCCGATTGGAGCCTATGTCAAGAACAAGGCGCGGGATGGTTTGTATTACTGGGTCTATGCCGTTGCCATGCCGTTTCAGGGCGGGTTCCTGTCGATCCGGGTCAAACCTGCCAGCGATCTGTTTGAAACCATCAAACAGGAATACGAGGTATTGCGCGAGGCTGAGGAAAATCAGGGGCTGACACCCGAGGAAAGTGCGGCACGACTGGTGCAGCGGATCGGCGAATTGGGGTATCCCGATTATCGGGCCTTTGAAAGCGATGCCCTGACACGCGAACTGGCCGCGCGCGATATCAAGGTCAACACAAAGATTGACCCCGAAATTGAAATATTTACCGAAATGGCCGAGGCGGCTACTGCCCTGAAAACCGAAACCATTTCACTCTCGGACGGATTTCATGCGGTTAGCACCGTGCCGACCAATATGCGCATCATTGCTTCACGGCTGGAACCTTCGGGCGGGGCGGTCAGTGCCTTGTCACAAAACTACTGGTCCATGTCCGAGGAGATGGCGCAGTGGTTCCGGCGCTATGTCACCAATTCGGACAGTGATTTTGCCACCATGTGTGACACGCTGGCGGAATGCCGGTTCCTGCTGGGGATGGCGCGGATGTTGCGGGAAATGTCGACCAGTTTTTCCCTGGAGCGGCGTGCGCTGGGGGATTGTGATCTGAAGGCGGAGCAGAAACAGATGGTAAATCTTGCCGCTATCTCGACCCGTAAGGCGATGGAGGGGCTGAACGAGGTTTCCGAAGTCGCTTTGCGGATCTCGCGCGCGGTGGCTGTTATGCGCCGCTTCACCCTTGGGCTAAGTTCGACCCGTGTGATGTGCAATATCGAAAGCGCGCGCCTGTCCAAGGGCGGCGAAAGCCTGAACTATGTGATCACCCAATTGGCGGGGTTCCAGGCCAATGTTGATGATCAATTGGAACGGATCGAGGATTTGAGCCTGTCGATCCAGCGCAATGCAGATGCCTTGATGGCGAAAGGGGACGGGCCAAAGCGCCGTCCCCCTGTCAAATCCGAAAACCGTGAAACGTCGGTTTAACCGTTGGCTTCGCGAATTTTGTCGGCGGCTTCTTTGTTGTAAGCAACACCTTCTTTGTCAAACAACTGGTCCAGCTC